>CALEDW010000279.1 GCA_937949585.1 uncultured Acidimicrobiia bacterium | reverse complement strand
CAGCACCGCCGCGGGGTTTGGGAGGGCACCGATGCAGTTGAGCATGGCCGTGTGGCCCCGGGCGTCGACCTCGCCGAGCGGCCAGCCGCACACCGCCCGCAGGTGATTGGCGAACTGGCTCGTCACCGCCCCCTCGATCGTCCAGTGCCCCGAGTTGTGCACCCGGGGGGCCAGCTCGTTGGCCAGGATCGACTCGCCCACCTGGAACAGCTCGAGGCACAGGACCCCCACGTGGTCGAGCTCGGCGGCGAGGCGGGTGGCGGCTCCCTCGGCTGCGACGGCGACCGCCGGTGACAGCCCCGGGGCCGGCGCCACCGAGCGGCGCAGGATCCCCTCGGCATGGTGGTTCTCGGTGACCGGCCAGCAGCGCACCTCGCCGTGCCGGTCGCGCACCGCCAGCACCGACAGCTCCCGGTCGAACGGCACGAAGGCCTCGGCGATGAGCGGCCCGGACGGGCCGAGCCGCTCCCACGTGGGGGCGAGCCGCTCGGCGGCTTGCACGACGGCCTGGCCCTTGCCGTCGTACCCGCCCCGGCGGGTCTTCACCACCAGGGGCAGTCCGAGTTCCTCCGCCGCCGCCTCGAGGTCGGCGCTCCCGTCGACGGCCCGGAACGCCGGGGTGGGGATGCCGAGGCGGGTGAAGGTGGTCTTCTCCGCCAGCCGGTCCTGGGCCACCTCCAGGGAGGTCGCCCCGGGCCGGACCGTGCGTCCGGCCGCCACCAGGCGCCGGACCGCACCGGCCGGCACGCCCTCCCACTCGTAGGTGACCACCCCCGCCGACGCCGTCGCCTCATCCAGCGCCGCCGGGTCGTCGAGCGCGCCGACCACGAGCCGGCCGCAGGCGGCGGCGCAGGCGTCGGTGGCAGGGTCGAGGAACGAGAAGCTCAGTCCCATCGGGATCCCGGCGAGGGCGAGCATCCGCCCCAGCTGGCCGCCTCCGAGCACCGCGACCTGCACCCGTGGATGCCTAGGCGGGGCGGGCACCGGTTCGCAACCCGCGTGCCAACCCGCTCGGCTCGGCCCGCCGCCACGGCAGGCGCGGGCGACGGCGATGCACCCGTCGGGTCTCCGGCCGCTCGGGGCGCGCGCCGGGGCCGGGGCGGGCCCGGTAGGCTGAAACGTGCGACAGCGTGGTCGCGCCCCGGACGGGTGCCCGTTCCACCCCTCCGGTGTGGCGCCCCGCAACGGTGCGGAGCCCACCTTCCCGCAGGGTCGGCACGGCGCGCCGTTCGTGCCCGCCGCCGGCTCCGGCGGCGCCCGGCCGCAGGACCAAGCGCAGGGAGGAGCATCCCCGTGCAGGTGCACGATGCGTGTGGGATCGGCTTCGTCGCCACCGCCGACGCCCGGGCCGAGCGGCGCGTCGCCGACTTGGCCCTGGAGGGCCTGGCCCGTCTCGCGCACCGGGGTGCGGTCTGGGCGGACGGAATCTCCGGCGACGGCTCAGGGGTGCTGTTGCCCACCCCGGTGGGGTTCCTGGCCCGCCGGGCCGCCGAGGCCGGCGTCGAGGTTCCGGCCGGGGCGGCGCTCGGCGCGGTGATGGTGTTCCATCGGCCCGCACGCGACCCTGAGGGGCCCGGCGCGGCCTGGCGGGCGGTGGTGGCCGACGCCGCCGCGACCGAGGGGCTCCAACTCGCCGGCTGGTGGGAGGTGCCGGTGGTCGAGGCAGCGCTGGGCCCCCGGGCCCGGGTCGGACGACCCGAGGTGCACCAGGGTCTGCTACTCGCCCCCGGCGACCTCGCCCCCGCCGAGCGCCACCGACGGGCGTGGCGGGCCCGTCGGCGGGCGGAGACCGCGCTGGCCGGCCGGCCGGTCGTGATCGTGAGCCACGGCTTCGACACCCTCGTGTACAAGGCCCTGTGCCGGGCCGACCGGCTCGTCGACGTCTACCCCGATCTCGCCGCCGACGACCTCGCCGTCCCCTTCGCGATCTTCCACACCCGGTTCTCCACCAACACGATGCCGACCTGGTCGCGGGTCCAGCCCTTCCGGCTGCTGTGCCACAACGGTGAGATCAACACCATCACCGGCAACCGCAACCGGATGCGGGCCCGGGGTGACCTCGGGGCCGTCGCCGCGGGCCTGCTCGCCCCGGGTGAGCTCCACCTGCTGCCGGGGTTCCCACCCGACGAGCCCGACTCGGCCGGCCTCGACGCCGCGGTGGAGCTCGCCGTGCGGACCGGACGTGACGTGCGCCATGCGGTAGCGATGCTCATCCCCGACGCCTGGGAAGGGCCGCGGGAGATGCCGGGGATCGTGCGTGACTTCTACCGCTACCACGCCTGTCTCACCGAGCCGTGGGACGGCCCCGCCGGGGTGTGTTTCAGCGATGGCACCCTTGTGGGTGCCGCCCTCGACCGCAACGGGCTGCGGCCGCTGCGCTGGCAGCAGGCCGACGACGGCATCGTGGTGTGCGCGTCGGAAGCCGGCTGCGTGCCGATGCGGGGGCGGGTGCGGCGCGGGCGGCTCGGTCCGGGAGAGATGCTGTGCGTCGAGCCGGGAATCGGGGTTCGCACCGACGCGGAGGTGAAGCACCACCTCGCCCGGCGCGCCCCCTACGGGGCCTGGACCCGCGACGGCCTCCTCCCCCGCTCGGTGGGCTCCCCGCGCGGCGCGGAGGAGGCCGGTGAGGACCTGCAACGGGCCCAGGTGGCGTTCGGGCTCAGCCGGGAGGCGATCGCCACCGTGCTGCGCCCGATGGCGGCGGACGCCAAGGAGCCCACGTTCTCGATGGGCGACGACACGCCGCTGCCACCGCTGTCG
>CALEDW010000278.1 GCA_937949585.1 uncultured Acidimicrobiia bacterium | reverse complement strand
ACGCCGCTCCGGACGATGCCGTCGGCGACGCTGCCGAGCAGGGTGCGCGCGACCGTTCCCCGTCCCCGGGTCGACATGCACACGAGCGGGTCGGGCAGCGAGGCGACGACGTCGACGAGCTCGTCGAGGGCCGGTCCCGTGCGGACCTCGACCTCCACGGTGATCACGGTCGGTCCGTACCGCTGCAGCTCGGCGGCGCGCTGCTCGAGGGCCAGGCGGCGGGCGGCGGCGTCCGCCCCGGCCTCGACCACCGTGACCAGGACCAGCCCTCCGCCTGCGGCTGCGGCGACCGACCGCGCCACCGGCAGGGCCCGCTCGGCGCGCGACGAGCCGTCGAGCGGCACCACCACGCTGGCGTAGGACCCGTGGGGCATCGCTCCTCCCGTGCCGGCCGTGCTCCCCACCACCGTGCCCGGCGCCCGGCCTCGGCACCCGGGCGGAGCCTAGGGACCGGCCCGGGCCCCGGCCAGGGGCGAAGGTCCCGCGGCCGGCGTCAGGCCGCGTCGGCCACACGCACCGGGCGGGCGGCGGGCGGGGGGAGGGCGGTACCGGCCGCCACCGCGGCCAGTGCGACGAACCCGCCCGCGGCGTACGCCCACCCGAAGCCGGCGGCGCCGCCCACGGCGGCCTGCAGGCTCGCCAGCCCCTGGATCCCGGCGACCGTGCCGATCTGGGCCACCATTCCCTGGGCCCCGTTCACCACCCCGAGCTCCTCGTGGGCGAAGGGACCGGCGGCGGCGGTGAGCAGCGCCGGGGAGGCCGTGCCCAGCGCCACCCCCGACGCCACCAACCCCACGTAGACCAGGCCGACCCGGCCGGAGGCGACGGCGGCGACGAATCCGAACATCGACGCCGCCAGCAGGACCGCCCCCACCAGCGCCGCCCGACGCTCACCGGTGCGGGCGGCGACGTGCCCGGCCACCGGGGCGGTGAGGCTGAAGGAGGCCGGGCGGAACACCATCGCCGCGGAGGCGGCGGCGACCGAGTACCCGAACCGCTCCTGCACCAGGAGCGGGGTGAGGATGAATCCGCCCATGTAGGCGAAGTTGGCGGCGAACTGGGCAACGAGCGAGGCGCTGAACGCCCGGGCCCGGAAGTAGTGGAGGGGCAGCAAGGGGTGGGGAGCCCGCCGCTCCAGCCGGGCGAATGCGAGCGCCGCGGCCGGGCTCGCGAGCACGAGCCCGACCGTGAGCGGGTCGGCCCAACCCCGTCGCCCGCCGGCGGTGAGCCCCGCCAGAAGGGTCGCACAGGCGACGGCCAGGGCGATCGCGCCGGCGACGTCGAGCGGTGCTCGGGGCCGGCGAGGCGTCTCCCGCAGCACGACGGCACCGGCGGCGAGCGCGCCGGCCGCCAATGGGGCCTGGACGAGGAAGATCCAACGCCAGCCGACCGCCTCCACCAGCGGGCCACCGGCGACCAGCCCCATCACCGGGGCGCCGGCCCCGACCAGGGACCACCAACCCATCGCCTTCACCCGCTCCTGCTCGGTGAAGGCCTGCATGAGCAAGGCCATCGACGACGGTCCGGCGGCCGCGGCCGGCACGGCGGCGAGGATGCGGATCGCGATCAGCGAGGGGCCGTTCCAGGCCGCGGCGGTGGCGACCGACCCGACGACGAACCCGGCGAAGCCGATGAGGTAGCAGCGCCGGTGACCGTAGGCGTCCCCGAGCTTGCCCAGCGTCGGCATGGCCACCGCCAGCACCAGGAGCGGGCCCGTCACGATCCAGGTGAGCGTCGCCGGGTCGCTGCGCAGGTCCGCGGCGATCTGTCGCAGGCTCACCGCCACGATCGTGATGCTGAAGCCGACGGCGAATAGGCCCACCAGCACCGCGACCAGTACCGGCCAGCGGGCCGGGTGGTGTCGGCCCCGTGCGCCCCGCAGCAGCGTCGGCCACGCCACCACCGGGACCTCCTCGACCCCGGGCGCCTCGGCCAGCGGTTCGGGGATTCCCGACGGATCGGGACGGCGCCCCGGACGGCGAGGCAGGCGGGGCACGTGACCGTTCACGCGGCCGCAGGCTACGCCCCCGCCCCGCCGGCCCGAGGGGCCGGACTATCCGGCCCGGGGTGAGCGGATCGGGCCGCCGATGCCGCGGGACCGGTCGTCGGCCGGGTTCGCAGGTGCGACGGTGTCCGCCCACGACCACCCCGACGTCCGCTCGGGGTGGGGACGCAGCGGCCGACCGAACCCGTAGCCGGGCCGCGGCATGGGCGGGTGGCTGGTGGCACCCTTCGCCGGTCGGCGCATCTCGTTCCCCCGTCTCCCTACCCGTTCCGGCCGGACCTCGGGAGACGCCTGTGCCGCCTCCCGAGGCCACGGATCGTGGTCGATTATCCGGAAAGGCGGCCGGTGGGTCAAGCCCTTGCTCGCCATGACGCCTAGCCCATATGACTATGACAGTCAATGGTTATCACACCGAACTCCCTGGTAGGCCGCGGTGCCCGGCACGGAACGCGTGATCTACGGATCACACCCAGCGTGCACAGAAACGGCCAACTCGGGCGCGGCGGCGAGGGGCTCACACCCCGAGCCCAGATGCGGCCGCGGCGAGCTCGTCGACCGTCCAGCGGCCGGGCTTCTCGATCTTCTCGGCCGGGGACCACGGGGCGAAGCGTTGGACGACCCCGCCCTGCACGAGGAACACCTGGCCCGAGATCGGGCAGGACTCGGAGGCGAGGTAGGCGACGAACGGGGAGACGTTGGCCGGATCCCAGACGTCGAACGCGCCCTCGTCCTTCGGCGGTTGCACGATCTCCGACAAGCCCGGCGTCTGCTCGGTGAGGCGGGTGCGCGCAGCCGGAGCGATGGCGTTCGACCGCACCCCGTACCGGCCGAGTTCCATCGCGCAGATCTGGGCGAAGGTGGCGATCCCACTCTTGGCCGCCCCGTAGTTCGTCTGGCCGGGGTTGCCGAGCAGGCCCGACGTGGAGCTGGTGTGGACGATCGAGGCCCGCACATCTCGGCCGGCCTTCGACTGCTCGCGCCAGTAGGCGGCCGCGAAGCGGGTGGGGCAGAAGTGCCCCTTGAGGTGCACCGTGACGACCGCGTCCCACTCCTCCTCGGTCATGTTCACCAGCACCCGGTCGCGCAAGATCCCCGCGTTGTTCACCAGCACGTGCAGGTCACCGAACGTCTCGACCGCGGTCTGCACGAGCCGCCGTGCGCCGTCCCAGGTCGCGACGTTGTCGACGTTGGCGACGGCCTCGCCGCCGCGGGTGCGGATCTCGTCGACGACGAGCTGCGCCGGCGCCCGGTCGGCGCCGGTCCCGTCGGGGTCGCCGCCCAGGTCGTTGACGACCACCTTGGCCCCCTCGGCCGCGAACAGCAACGCGTGCTCGCGTCCGAGGCCGCGTCCGGCCCCGGTGATGATCGCGACCCTCCCGTCCAGTGCACCCATGGTTCCTCCGTCGCAACTCGAGGTGGTGGCCGCGGCATGCTAGGGGAGCCGCCCGGCCGGGATCAGAAGAAGATCGTCACGACGCTGTTGCGCCGCACGGTCGTTCCCGGGTCGGGGGCCTGGGCCCGCACCCGCCGCCCCGGGCTGTACGAACCCGACACGCTCACCTGCAACCCGACCTGCTGGGCGAGGGCGGAGGCCTCGTCGATCGTCCGAGCCCGCAGGTCCGGCACCATCACCACGTCCGGACCGCGGCTCACCACCACCCGCACGGTGCGGCCCGGCTGCGTCTCCCGGCCGCCCGCCGGGTCCGTGCGGATCACCCGCCCGGCCGCGACGGTGTCGCTGAACTCTTCGACGCGCTCCGCCGGGAACCCCCGCGCCGCCAGGACGGCCTGCGCCTCCTCGAAGGAGCGGCCGGCCACGTCGGGCACGGGAACCGGGCGTGGACCGTCGGACACGATGAGCCGGACGGTCTCCCCGGGCGGCGCCCGCCGCGCCGGTTCGGTCGCCACCACTGCGCCCGCAGGGATCTGTTCGTGGTACCGGCGGGGGCCCTCCACGGCGACCCACCCCGCCTGCGCCAGCGCGGCGGCCGCTTCGGCCACCGGGCGGCCCACCACCTCGGGCAGCGCCACCGGGGCCGGCCCCGTGGAGAGGAGAAGGCGCACGGTCCCGCCCCGTCCCGCGAACGCCCCGGGCGGAGGCTCTTGGGCGGTGACGAACCCGGCCGGGTCGTCGGCTTGGACCCGGCGAACGGCGGTGAGCAGACCGGCGCGGTTCGCGACCTGCTGCGCCTCGGCTTCGGACAGGCCCAACCGGTTCGGCACCGCCACGGGCGGCCCGGCCGGCGGCCGGGTCACGACGTAGACGGTCAGGGCGAGCGCGGCGAGCACGCCCGTGGCCACCGCCGTGGCGACGAACCGCCGGGTCCGGTCGGGCCGCGAGGGCGGCGCCGGACGGACCCGCACCCCGGCCGGTGCGGCCTCCTGGTCGAAGATCCGCAGCGGCTCGTGTCGGACCTGGGTCGGGTGCGGATCGAGCCCGTCCCCGAGGCCGGGGAGGCGCAGCGGAACCGGGGCGGGCAGTCGCGCCGCGACGGCGCGCAGTGCCTCGGCCATCGCCCCCGCCGTCGGGTACCGAGCCGCCGGTTCCGGCCGCAGCGACCGTTCGAGGACCGGGCGGAGCGGACCGAGAGCCTCGGGCACCTCGACGCGGCCTCGGGCGCGCACGGCCAGGGTGCCGAGCGCGGTGTCGCCGGTCCCGGGGACCTCACCCGTGACAGCCTCGACGAGCACCAGCGCCAGCCCGTACAGGTCGGTCCGCCCGTCGAGGGTCCCGGGCCGACCCTGCTCCGGCGCGGCGTAGCGAGCCGTGCCGGCCAACGTGTCGTGAGGCTCGGTCGAGCTCGCCGCGGCCAGGGCCCGGGCGATCCCGAAGTCGGCGACCCTGACCGTGCCGTGCTCGTCGAAGAGGAGGTTGGCGGGTTTCACGTCGCGGTGGATCACGCCGCGGCCGTGGGCGTAGTCGAGCGCGGCGCAGACGTCGATGCCCAGCGCGGCGGCCTGCGCGAGTTCCAGCCGGTCACCCCGGTCGAGCAGCGCCCGCAGGGATCCGCCGGCGAGGAGCTCCATGACCATGAACGGCACGCCGTCCTCGCCCCAGTCGTAGACGGCCATGACGTGCGGGTGGTGGAGCGATGCCGCGACCTGTGCCTCGCTGCGGAAGCGCCGCAGGAACACGGCGTCCTCGGCGAGCGCCTCGTGCAGGACCTTCACCGCCACCCGGCGGCGCAGGTCGACGTCGTCGGCGAGGTAGACCCGGCCGCCGGCACCGGTGCCGAGCACCCGTCGGAGCCGGTACCGGTGGGCGAGGACCCGTCCGGTGAGGTCGGTGCCGGCCACCACCATCGCCCGTCACGGTACCGGGGCGGCTCGGCGACCCCGCGGAGCGCGCGGGGGTTCGCGGTCCCCGACCGCTACCGTCGCCGCCGTGGCCGCACCTCGCCGGCTCCCCTCGCTCCGCACCCGCACCATGATCCTGGTCGCAGGTCTCGGGGTGGTCGTGGCACTCGGGGCGCTCGCCCTGGCCACCACCGACACGCAACCGGCGGCGGGCCCGCGTCGCGAGGCGGTCGAGGGGCTCATCCCTGCGGCCGGCGCGGTCGTGACCCCCCAGCAGGCGCTGGGGATCGACCTGCGGGACGACCTTGTGCCCTATCGCCTCGTGGTCGACTTCGCCAACGGGGACCGTCGCGAGGTGCCCGTCGACGAGCTCGAGCCGGTCCCCGCCCTCGGGCGGTACACGTTCCGCCCCGGGACGGGACGGGCGATCGTGCGCTTCGAGCCCGGAATGGTGCGAGTGACGCTCACCTGGGCGAGTCAGGCCGCGCCCGCCCGGCCCCTCGGCACCCTCACCTGGAGCTTCACCGTCACGGCGTGACGGTCAGCACCGCCGCGCCCTCGACCCGGTCGGCGGCGAGGGCGGCGAGGGCTTCGTTCGCCGCCTCCAGCGGGAAGGACTCGGAGCGGGCCCGCACTCCCGCGACCGCGGCGAGGTCCATGAACTCCTGGGCGTCGGCACGGGTCATGTTGGCGACCGACCGCAACGTGCGCTCCCCCCAGAGCAGGGCGTAGTCGAACGACGGGATGGGGGTCATGTGGATCCCGGCGAGGCTCACCACCCCGCCCGGCCGCACCGCCCGCAGCGCCGCCGGCACCAGCTCCCCTGCGGGGGCGAACACCACCGCCCGGTCACAGGAGAACCCGGGGAGCTCGGCGGCTCCCCCGACCCAGGCCGCGCCCATGCGCCGGGCCAGCTCCCGGTGCCGCTCCCCCCGGGTGCAGACCACCACCTCGCAGCCCCAGTGGTGCAGCACCTGGATGGCCAGGTGGGCCGAGGCCCCGAATCCGAACAGGACGACCCGCTCCCCCGGTTGCACCCCGGCGCGTCGCAGGGCCCGGTAGCCGATCACGCCGGCGCAGAGCAGCGGGGCGGCGGCGGTGTCGTCGAGCCCGTCGGGGAGGCGCAGCGCGAACCGCTCGTCGGCCAGGCAGGCGTCCGCGTAGCCACCGTCGACGGTCCACCCGGTGAACGCGGCGTCGGCGCACAGGTTCTCCTCCCCCCGCCGACAGGCGGCGCAGGTCCCGTCGGTGCGGGCCAGCCACGGCACCCCGACCCGCTCCCCCACCGCCAGCCGCCGGCAGCCGGGGCCGAGCGCGTCGACGGTGCCCACCACCTGGTGGCCGGGCACCAGCGGCAGTCGGGGCAGGGGCAGATCGCCCTCCACCACGTGCAGGTCGGTGCGGCAGCACCCGCAGGCGGTCACCCGGACCCGCACCTCGCCCGGCCCCGGTTCGGGGAGGGGTCGCTCGGCGAGCCGCAGGGGTCGCTCGCCGATCGGAGCCGGGTGCGCCAGGACCTGGGCGCGCACGGCTCAGGGCACGACGAAGGTGGCCGTGGCGGTCACCGCCACGCCGCCGCCCACCCGCCGGGCCTCGAGTTCGAGCTCGACGGTACGGGCCGCGTCGTCGAGCCCGGCCACCCTCCCCGAGCACACGAGCCGGTCACCCGGCCACACCTGCTCACGGAACCGCACCCCGAACGCGCGCACGTGCTCCGGGCCGAACCGGTCGGTGGCGTAGGTGGCGAGGATCCCGGCCTGCAGCATCCCCACCGAGAACACGGAGGGGAACCCGGCGGCCCGGGCGAACTCCTCGTCGTGGTGGATGGGATTGAAGTCGCCGGACGCACCCTGGTAGCGGACGAAGTCGGTGCGGGTGAGCGGCCCGTACTCCTGGGGGTCGAGCTCCGCACCCACTGCGAGCTCCTCGAAGGCCGGCGCCCCCATCACCCCTCCTCCCCCGTCGGCGCGCCGGGAGCCGCGTCGGGCGGGCGGCCGGTCTCGATCACCGTCGAGCGGGCCTCGGCGACAAGGCGGCCGTGCGGGTCGCGGAACTCGGTGACGGTGACCACGAAGGTCATCGTGCCACCCCGCCGCCCCTCCTTCTGGAACACGTCGGCCACGCGGGTCTGGACCCGCAGCACCGTGCCGGCCCGGGGCGGCGGACCGTGGAACACGTACTCCTGACCGCCGTGGAGGACCCGGCGCAGATCGAGGCGGATCTTGGCGAACACCGACTGCCCCGGGGGCATCCAGAACGAGGTCGTGGTGAGGAAGGTCGGCGGGACGACCGGCGCCGGGTCGCTCAGGTAGGCGGGGTGGGACGACATCGTCGCCCGGGCGAACTCCCGGATCTTGCCCCGCTCCAGCACCATCTCGAACGGCTCGTCGGTGAGCCCCACCACGGATGCGTCCACCATCGCTGCTCCTCGGGTCTGCGTGGACGGCTCAGCATCGCGCGCCGGCGGTCACGGCGTCGGACCGATCTCCAGCAGGCGCTCGAACGCGGCCTCGTCGAGGACCGGCACGCCGAGCGCTTCGGCCCGCTCCAGCTTCGAGCCGGGCCGGGTACCGGCCACCACGTAGCTGGTGCGCGTGGACACGCCCGAGCTCACGCGCCCGCCCCGCTCCTCGATGGCGGCCCGGGCCTGCTCGCGGGTGAAGTGGGTGAGCGTGCCGGTGAGCACGAAGGTCAACCCGGCCAGGGACGGCCCGGCCGCCGAAGCCGCGGTCCGGGCCGCCTCGGCCGTGCGGACCCCGGCGGCGCGCAGCTTCTCGACCACCCGGCGGTTCTGCTCGAACTCGAAGAACCGCCGGATGCTCTCGACGATCACCGGACCGACGCCCTCGACCTCCTGGAGGCGCTCCGGCGGAGCGTGCTCGATCGCCTCGAGGCTGCGCAGCTCCCGGGCCAGGGCCTGCGCCACAGTGGGGCCGACGTGGCGGATCCCCAGCGCCACCAGCAGGCGCGCCAGCGGCCGGTCCTTCGACGCCTCGATCGCGGCGACGAGCTTGGCGGCGGAGGTCGGGCCCATCCGTTCGAGGGGCACGAGCTGCTCCACCCGCAGGCCGTAGAGGTCGGCGGCGTCGTCGATGAGACCGGCATCGACGAGCTGCCGGACCCGCTCCTCCCCCAGGCCCTCGATGTCCATCGCCGAGCGCCCGGCGAAGTGCACGACGCGCTGCACCCGCTGGGCGGGACAGTCGAAGTTCACGCAGTAGTGGTCGGCCTCGCCGGCCAGGCGGACCAGCGGACCGCCGCAGGCCGGGCAGGTGTCGGGGAACACCCACGGCCGCGCCTCCGGCGGCCGTTTCGCCGGCACCGGGCCGACCACCTCGGGGATCACGTCGCCGGCCTTGCGCACGATGACGGTGTCACCGACCCGCACGTCCCGGCGGGCCACCTCGTCCTCGTTGTGGAGGGTGGCGAGCGAGACCGTTGAGCCCCCGACGAACACCGGCTCGAGCACGGCGAAGGGGGTGGCCCGTCCCGTCCGGCCGATGCTCACCATGATGTCCCGGAGCCGGGTGGTGCGCTCCTCGGGGGGGAACTTGTAGGCGATCGCCCAACGGGGCGCCCGGCTGGTGGCGCCGAGGACTTCGCGCTGCGCGAGGTCGTCGAGCTTCACGACCACGCCGTCGATGTCGTAGCCGAGGTCGTGGCGCTGCCCTTCCATCCGCCGGCAGAACCGGTACACGGCGTCGAGGTCGTCGTGGGCCTCGATGTGCGGGTTGACCGGGAACCCCAGCTCGGCGAGCCATCGCAGCGTCTGCGTGTGGGTGCGCAGCTCCGGGCCGCCCTCCTTGGCCCCGGGCTGGTAGCAGAAGATGGCGAGGTGCCGCCCCGCCGTCACGGCGGGGTCGAGCTGGCGGAGCGAGCCCGCAGCGGCGTTGCGGGGATTCGCGAACAGCCGCCGGCCGGCCTCGCCCTGCCGGCGGTTGAGCTCCTCGAAGGCGGCGATGGGCATGAACACCTCGCCTCGGACCTCGAGCCGCCGGGGCCGCTCGCCCGGCTCGGCGCGCAACCGGCGGGGGACGTCGGCGATGGTGCGGACATTAGCGGTGACATCCTCGCCCACCTCGCCGTCGCCGCGGGTCGCGGCGCAGACCAGCTCGCCGTCCTCGTACTGCAGCGACACGGCCAGCCCGTCGATCTTCGGCTCGCAGACGTAGCGGACCGGGGCGTCGAGCTGCCGCTGCACCCGCCGCCCCCAGGCGATCAGCGCCTCGCGGTCAAAGGCGTTGTCGAGCGAGAGCATCGGCTCCAGGTGCCGCACCGGGGCGAAGGGGGTCCGGGACCGCGCCGCGCCCGGGCGTTGCGTGGGTGAGTCGGGCGTGACGAGCTGCGGGTAGCGGGTCTCGAGGTCGCGCAGCTCCGCCACCAGCGCGTCGTACTCGGCGTCGCTGATGATCGGGGCGTCCCGGCCGTAGTAGAGCTCGTCGTGGTAGGCGATCTCGTCGCGCAGGGCCGCGGCCCGCCGGGCCGCCTCCTCCGGAACGC
>CALEDW010000277.1 GCA_937949585.1 uncultured Acidimicrobiia bacterium | reverse complement strand
GTTGAACCAGATGCTGGCCGCCCAGGCCGCGGCGAACGGGGCCCGCTACGTGGACCTCTACACCCCCAGCATCGGGCGCGACGCCTGCACGAGCGCCGCGGTGCGCTGGGTGGAGCCGATCTTCCCCGGCACCACCGCGGCACCCGTGCACCCGAACGCCCGGGGGATGGAGGCCTTCGGGGGGATCGTCCGCACCGCGATGGCCAACGCCGGGGCGCTCTGAGCCACCCCTGCGCCCCCGGCCGGCGTGCCGGCGGCGTCGCAGGTGTCGGGGCGTCCTTGCGCGCCCGGCCCGGCGCGGGCAATGTTGAGACCTGACGGCCCGTCAGGTCCCCGTGCCCGCGGGAGACCGACGGCCTGCTGCGTTCGACGGCATGGGGAAGGGGGGCCCGTGAGGGGCTGGCGGCTCATCGGGGTCGTGACCGCGCTGGCGTTGCTCGGCAGCGCCTGCGGGCGGGGGGACCAGCAGGAGTCCGGCCCTCGGGCAACCGCCGCCACCACCTCGCCCTCCGGTGACGGCTCTGCCGACTTCGGGAGCCAGCGCGAGGTGTGCGGACCGGGCAACCCCCGCGGCGCACCGGCCCCGGGCGTCACCCCGAACGAGATCAGGATCGCCACCTTCGGCGACGCCGGCGCCAGCTTCCGGCCCGGCCTGAACCAGGAGCTGTTCGACGCCGCCGAGGTGTTCGTGGCCTGGTGCAACGACCTCGGTGGGATCAACGGGCGCCGGATCACCTTGCACAAGCGGGACGCGGCGCTGTTCAACGTGAAACCGGAGATGGCCAAGAGCTGCGCCGAGGACTTCATGATGGTCGGCGGCGGTGCGGTGTTCGACGCCGACGGGGTGCGGGACCGGCTCTCGTGCCTGCTGCCCGACATCGCCGGGTTCGTCGTGAACCCCGAGGCCCGGGGCGCCGACCTGCTCGTGCAGCCCGTCCCGAACGCGCTGGAGACGGTCTCGGTGGGCGACCTCGTCTGGCTGGCGGAGCGCTTCCCCCGGTCGGTGTCCCGCGTCGGGGTCCTGAGCGGCGACCTCCCGGCCACGAAGGTGGTCGCCGAGCAGAACCGGGAGGCGGCCGAGTCGCGGGGCATGAAGATCGTCTACGACGACCGGTACCCGTCGGCCGGCGCGGCGAGCTGGGTCCCGTACGCCGAGGCGATCAAGAGCGCCCGCGTGCGCGGGCTCATCTGGGTCGGTGAGCCGGAGAACCTCTCGAAGTTCCTCCGGGCCCTCGCGAACTCCGGCTACGAGTTCGACTGGGTGCGGGCCGACCCGAACCACTACGACCGCAAGCTCATCGACCTCGACCCCGAGGTCGCCCGCAACGTGTTCATCCGGTCGGTGTACGTCCCGTTCGAACGAGCCGACCGGAACCCGGCCACGAGGCGCTACCTCGAGCTGTTCGAGCGCTACAAGCCCGACGGCAAGGCGCGGGCGTACCTCGGGTTGCAGGCCATGTCGGCCTGGCTGCTGTTCGCTCAGGCGGCCAAGGCCTGCGGCGACGACCTCACCCGGCGCTGCGTGTTCGAGAAGGCCGCGGCCGTCGACGACTGGACCGGCGGGGGCCTGCACGCCCGTCAGAACCCGGCCTCGGGCGAGGCCTCGGAGTGCTTCATGATGCTCGAGGCGACGCCACAGGGGTTCCGCGCACCCGACGTGCGCCCCAACGAGGGGATCTTCCGCTGCGACGACGACGCGGTGTACCGGCTCCGCGGCTCGTACCCGAAGGGGGTGACGCTCGCCGACGTGGGACGCAGCTTCGACGAGCTGCGCTGAGGTCGCACCGGCGTGGACAAGCTCCTGACGTTCACCGTCGTCGGCGTCGCCACCGCCGCGATCTACGCCGTGATCGCCTCGGGTCTCGTCCTCACCTACACCACCACCGGGGTGTTCAACTTCGCCCACGGGGCCGCCGGGATGCTCGGCGCCTTCTGCTACTGGCAGCTGCGCTTCGACTGGGGCTGGCCGACCCCGGTGGCGCTGCTGGTGGTGCTCGGGATCCTCGGACCGGCGTTCGGGGTTCTGCTCGAACGGGTGATCATGCGGGGACTGGCCGAGGCCTCGGAGACCGTGCGTCTCGTGGTGTCGATCAGCTTGCTCATCGGCCTCATCGGTCTCGCGCAGATCATCTGGGCACCGGGGATCAGCCGTCCGATGCGCACGTTCTTCCAGGCCGCCGCACCCGTCCGCCTCGGGCCCGCCTCGATCACCGTGCACCAGATCATCACCATCGCCGTCGCCGTGGCGGTGGCCCTGGGCCTGCGGGCGGTGCTGTACGGCCTGCGCCTCGGGGTGGCGATGCGGGCCACCGTCGACGACCGGTCCCTGGCCCGCCTGGTCGGCGTCCGCCCCGAGCGGGTGGCGATGGCGGCCTGGGCGCTGGGCACCTGCCTGGCCGCGCTGGGAGGGATCCTCATCGCTCCGGGCATTTCCCTGGACGCCGCGACGCTCTCGCTGCTGATCGTGAACGCCTACGCCGCGGCGATCTTCGGACGGCTGCGGAGCCTGCCGATGACCTTCGTCGGCGCGCTGGTGCTCGGGCTCACCGACGCGTACCTCACCGGCTACCTCCCCCAGAACCAGTACCTGCCCGGCCTGCGCCTGGCCAGCCCGGTGATCCTGCTGTTCCTCGTGCTCTTGGCCCTCCCCAACCCGCGCCTGCGGGGCCGGCTGCGCATCACCCCGGAGGTCCCTCGGCCGACGGCGGCCGGGGCGGTGACGTTCGCCGCGCTGGTGGTGCTGTCCGGGGTGATCGCGGCGACGACGATGACCGAACCCGACCTGCTCACCTACGCCCGGGTGTTCCCGGTGGGGATCATCGCCCTGTCGCTGGTGCCGCTCACCGGCTACGCGGGCCAGATCTCGCTGTGCCAGCTCAGCTTCGCCGGGATCGGGGCGGTGACGGTCGCGCACCTCGGGAGCGACGGCAACCCGGCGGCGCTGCTGTGGGCCGCAGCGATCACCGCCGCCGTCGGCGCGCTCATCGCCCTGCCCGCGTTGCGGCTCTCGGGGATCTACCTGGCGCTGGCCACCGCGGCCTTCGCGGTGGCCCTCGACCGCTGGATCTTCACCCTGCCCCGATTCTCGGTGTTCGGGCTCTTCGACGTGGCCCTGTTCGGCCAGGGCACGCTCAGCGTCGCGCCCCTCGAGGTGGCCGGGGTGGGCTTCGGGGGGGCGCGGGCCCGGATGGTCCTGATGGCGGGCGCGTTCGCCCTCGCCGCCCTCGTGGTGGTGGCGGTCCGCCGGTCGCGCTTCGGGCGGCAGCTGCTGGCGATGAAGGACAGCGAGGCGGCCTGCGCCACCTTGGGGATGAACCTGCTGGGCACCAAGGTGGCCGTGTTCGCCCTGTCCGCTGCGATGGCCGGCGTGGGTGGGGCGCTGCTGGGGATGGAGCGCGGCTCGATCGCGCCGGGGACCTTCGAGCTCGTGGCCGGCCTGCCGATCTTCGCCCTGGCCGTCGTGGGCGGAGTGGGCACGATCGGGGGGGCGCTGTTCGCCGGCCTGTCCCTCCACGGACTGCTGCCCCTGCTCGCCGCGCTCCTCCCGGGCGTGACCGGCTACCTCGTGCTGCTCCCCGGCCTGGCCGGGATCGGGCTCGGTCGCAACCCCGCCGGCGCGGTCACCGACATCCGCGACGGGTTCGCCCCGCTCGTCCGTTCGCCTCGCGTGCTCGGGCCGACGGTCGCCCTGGTCGTGGGCTGGTGGGTGTTACGACTCGCCGGCGTGCTCACGAACTGGCCCTTCGCGCTCCTGGTGCTGGCCACGCCGGTGGGGGCCGTGGTCGCCGCGCAGCTCGCCGAGCGGCCTCGCGCCCACGACGAGGCGCTGGCCTGGGAGTGGCGGGGGCTCCTGCGACGATGGTCGGAATCCGATCTGGAGGAGCTCGACCGGGCGTTGGGCCCGCTGGGCGCAGGAGTCGGTGGTGGCCCGGCTTGAGGTCCGGAGCGTGACCGTGCGCTTCGGGGGCAACGTCGCGCTCGACGACGTCGGGTTCGTCGCCGAGCCGGGACGGGTGACGGGGCTGATCGGGCCGAACGGGGCGGGCAAGACCACCCTGTTCAACGTGATCTCCGGCCTGCTGTCGCCGCACGCGGGGCGGGTCCTCCTCAACGGCTCCGACCTCGGTGGGCTCCGACCCGCCCGGCGGGCCCGGGCCGGGTTGGCCCGGACCTTCCAGCAGCTCGAACTGTTCGGGTCGCTCACCGTCCGGGAGAACCTGCGGGTGGCCGCCGACCTCCACCGGCGCTGGTCGCGGCGCGCCGGCGACCCCGCCCGCCGGACCGAGGACCTCATCGCCCGCCTCGACCTGCACGGGGTGGCCGACGTGCGGGTCGACGCGTTGCCCACCGGGCAGGCCCGACTCGTCGAACTGGGCCGGGCCTTGGCCATCGAGCCGTCGGTGCTCCTGCTCGACGAGCCGGCCGCCGGCCAGGACGAGAGCGAGACCGGTCGCTTCGCGGTGTTGCTGCGCGAGCTCGCCGCCGAGGGCCGGGCCGTGGTGCTCGTGGAACACGACGTGCACCTCGTGATGGCGACCTGCGCGCAGGTGTACGTGCTCGACTTCGGCCGGGTCATCGCCTCGGGCACGCCGGCCGAGATCCAGCGCGACGAGACGGTGCTGGCCGCCTACCTCGGGAACGTGCCGGCATGACCTTCGCGCCGGGCCGGGCCCCGGTCGCCGGGCGCGGGGCCCCGGGCGCGCCGGCGGGGCCGCCCCCGTTGCTCGAGCTGCGGCGGGTGCGGGCGGCCTACGGCGCCATCCAGGTGCTGTTCGGGGTCGATCTCACCGTGCCGGCCGGGACGGTCGTGGCGCTGCTCGGCCCCAACGGCGCCGGCAAGACCACCACGCTTCGGGTGGCGGCCGGGCTGCTGTCCCCGACCGCCGGGGAAGTCCGGGTGGCCGGTCGGGCGGTGCAGGGGGTACACCCCGAAGACCTGGCCCGGGCGGGGCTGTGCCTCATCCCCGAGGGCCGCGGGGTGTTCCCGAACCTCACCGTCCGGGAGCACCTGCGGATGATGACCTACACCGGCCGGTCGCTGGCCGACATCGAGGCGGTGACCTACGAGCGGTTCCCGCGCCTCGCCGACCGGCGCCGCCAGCTCGCCGGGACGCTGTCGGGCGGCGAGCAGCAGATGCTGGCCATGGCCCGGGGACTGGCCACCGACCCGGCGCTGCTGCTGCTCGACGAGCTGTCGATGGGGCTGGCGCCGATCATCGTGGAGGAGCTCTACGGCATCGTCGCCGCGATCGCCCGCGACGGCATGGCGATCCTGGTGGTGGAGCAGTTCGCCCGGACCGTGCTCGGCGTGGCCGACCACGCGGCCATCATGGTGCACGGCCGCATCGCCCACGCCGGCCCGCCGGCCGGCCTCGCCGACGAGCTGTCGGCGGCCGATCTGGGAGGAACCTCACCGTGACCACCACGAACGAACCTCCGACCCGACCGAGTCGTCGGGGTCACGTCGGTGGCGACACGACCGCCGCCCACGCGCCGGGGGTCGGCGACGCGCCCGGCTCGACACCGGTCGGTGCCGAGGGCGAGGCGGCCCGGGCGGCCCGGGTCGAGGCCTTCCGGCGGGAGATCGCGGAGCTCCGGGTGCGCGACCCGGCCACCGGGCGCGACCGGCTGCTCGGGAGGGTCGGGATCGGCCTGATGGCGGCCGGGCTCCTGCTCGCCCTCGGCTCCTACTTCGTGTCGCACAACACCACGAACCCGCTCCAGCAGCGCGACGCGATCGTCGCCGCGCTGGGCGGGCTCGCCGGCTGCGTGGTCGGCGCGGCCCTGTTCCTCCGGGCCTCGCTCGCGGCGTTCCTGCGGTTCTGGCTGGCCCGCCTCTCCTACGAGGCCCAGATCCAGACCGACCGGGTCATCGAACACCTCGAGCGGTGAACCCGGCGTCGCGCCGGCGCGCCACCAGCACCACCGCCCCCCTCCACCCGCCGGTCGTGGCGGCCAAGAACGCCGCGAGCACGAGAGCGAAGGTCATGACGAGCGACCGGCCCTGGACGAGCACCCGGAGAGCCAGCGCCGTTGCCGTACCCGCGACCAGCGTCACCGCCCAGCGGTCCCAGCGAACGATCGGCCCGTGCACCGAGCCCCCTCGGTACAGACCCACGAGCGCCGCCACCAGGAACCAGCCGGCCGCCATCGGCCACAGCACCTCGAGGACCCACACGGGACCGCCGCTCGTGTGGTGGCTCTCACGTCCGCCGAGCACGAACGCGACGAGGCAGATCCCGTCGGCGACGACCGCCGCTCTGCGCACCGCCTGAGTATGCCCGCACCCGGGTCGGCCTCTCCCGTCGGCGCCACGATCGACGACCTCGTGCGGCGGGCGGCCGTCCGGCACCCGAACCGGTGCGCGATCGTCTGCGGCGATCGGCGCCGCACGTTCGCCGAACTGGAGACGCGGGTGGCACGGCTGGCCGCCGCGCTCACCGGCACGCTGGCCCCCGGCGACCGGGTCGCCATCCTGGCCCGGAACCGGATCGAGTACGCCGAGGCCTACCTCGGGGTGCCGCGGGCCGGTGCGGTGCTCGTGCCGCTGCACCCGCGCCTGCACCCCGACGAGTGGGCCGGCCTGCTGCGCCGGGCCGGCGCCCGGGTGCTGCTCGTCGAAGAGCAGGCGCTGGGCCGCCTCGGTGAGGCCGCGGTGCGGGCGGCCGGCGTGGAGCTCGTCGTGGGCCTCGATCGCGACGCCGGATCGGTTCCCTACGAGCGCTTCGTCGCGACGGCGACCATCCCGCCCCGCCGGGACCCACCCCGGGCGCTCCGGACGGCCCCGGCATGGATCATCCCCACCAGCGGCACCACCGGGCCGCCCCGACTGGTGGTGCTCACCCACCGGAGCCTGCGGGCGGCCGTCCGGGCCACCACGGCGGCGCGACCCGTGGATCCCGACGACGTGCTGGCGACCCCGTTCCCCCTCTGCCACGTCGCCGGGTACAACCTCTTGGTGGCCTGGGCGGCGGCCCGGCCGGTGGTGCTGCTGCACCGCTTCGACCCGGCCGAGCTGGTGCACACCGTCGCCGCACAGGGCGTCACCACCTGTTCGCTGGCCCCCACCATGATCGCCGCCCTCATCGACCACCTCGCCGAACGGCCGAGCGACCGGGGTGCCCTGGCATCGTTGCGCCGCATCACCTACGGTGCCTCCCCGATGCCGCCGGCGGTGCTGCGACGGGCGGTGCGAGAGCCGGGCGTCGATCTCTGGCA
Source organism: uncultured Acidimicrobiia bacterium (assembly GCA_937949585.1). Lineage (GTDB taxonomy): Bacteria > Actinomycetota > Acidimicrobiia > IMCC26256 > CALEDW01 > CALEDW01. The sequence goes on along the minus strand of CALEDW010000277.1, from coordinate 3,009 downwards.
GGGCTACGGAATGACCGAGCTCTCGGGCAACGCCGTGTTCCTCGGACCTGCTGCGCACCGGGCCGCCGCCGCCGGCGACGACCGGTTGCTGTCGGCGGCCGGGCGGCCGGCGCCGGGCGTGGACGTGCGTATCGGCGACGACGGGGAGATCCTGGTGCGGGCACCTCAGGTGATGGCGGGGTACTGGGAGGATCCCGACGCCACCGCCGCCACCCTCGTCGACGGGTGGCTGCACACCGGCGACGTCGGCTACCTCGACGACCACGGCGACCTGCACGTGGTGGACCGCAAGAAGGACGTGATCGTGACCGGCGGGGAGAACGTGGCGTCCCGGGAGGTCGAGGACGTCCTCTCGGTCCACCCCGCGGTCGCCGACGTCGCGGTGATCGGCCTGCCCGACGAGCGGTGGGGCGAGCGGGTCACCGCGGTGGTCGTACCCCGAGCGGGACGTCCCGCCCCCACCCTCGACGAGCTCGACGCCCACGTCCGGGCCCGGCTCGCCGCGTTCAAGGTGCCGCGGGCGCTGGTGCTGGTCGCCGAGCTCCCCCGCAACCATGCGGGCAAGGTCCGCAAGCGGGAGCTGCAGGAACGGCTCGCCGCCCCCGGGTCGCCGCCGGTGATCAGCCGAACGCCCCGGCGGCCCGCAACGCCTCCAGGCGCGCCTCGTCGTAGCCGAGCACCCGGGTGAGCACCTCGGTGGTGTGCTCCCCAACCGTCGGCGCCCGGCCGGGGACCCGCCAGCCGTCCTGACCGACGAGGCGCACCGGGAGGGGCAGCTGCTCGGCGCCGAGGACCTCCCGGGGCAGCCAGCCGAGGCGGGCGACGAACTGCGGGTCGTGCTGCAGCTCGGCCGGGTGATGCACCGGGGCGATCGGCACGTCGGCGTCGAGGCCGAGCCGCACCCACTCGGCGGTGGTGCGGGTGCGGAACACGCCGGTGAGCTCGTCGGCCAGTTCGGTGTTGCCCCGGGCGTGGTCGCCGTAGCGCGATCCCGGCCAGCGCTCGAACAGGTCGAGCCGGCCGACCGCCTCGCAGAAGTTCCGCCAGAAGTGCTGCTCGGAGGCCATGAACAGCACGTGACCGTCGGCCGAGGCGTACACCTGGTACCGGACCCCGCCCCGCATCCCGGCGATCCCCGGGGCGCGCCGCTCGTAGTGGTCGGCGGCGTTGCCGGTCACCTCCGTCTCGGGCCGTTCGTAGGCCTTGTGGCTCTCGCTGCGGTACCAGTCGAATGCGGCGGCGGCGTCCGACTGGGCCACGTCGAGCCAGCACCCCTCCCCGGTGACCCGGGCGTGCAGCACCGCGGCGAGGATCCCGAGCGCCCCGTACAGCGGCGCGGCGTTGATCCCGATCGACACGTGGTCGGGCATGACGGGCCGGCCCGACTCGTCGCGGGTCGGGGTGAAGATCCCGGCCCAGGCGTCGTAGGCGATGCCGTGGGAGGCCAGGTCGCGGTAGGGACCGGTCATGCCGTACCCCGAGACCGTGCACATCACCAGCGCCGGGTTCTCTGCCCGGAGGCGCTCGAAGCCCAGTCCCCGGCGCTCCAGTCCGCCCGGGCGCATCGCCTCCACGACCACCTCGGACCGGCGGACCAGGTCGCAGAACACCTCACGACCGGCGTCGGTCCGCAGGTCGAGCACGACGCTGCGCTTCCCCCGGTTGACGTGCAGGTGCATGAGCGAGGTGCCCTCGACGATCGGCCAGGTCATCTGGCGGACGTAGTCACCCTGCGGTGGCTCCACCTTGACCACCTCGGCCCCGAGGTCGGCGAGGGCGGTGGTGACGGCGGCCGGGCCGAGCATCGAGCACTCGACGACCCGCAGGCCGGCGAGCAACGTCTCGGGACGGGTGACGGGTCGGGGCACCGGTTCCTCCATCTTCCTCCTCGGACGGTACGGGGTCCTCAGCCCCCCGACACCGGACGGGCGGAGTCTGACCCAGACGCCGCGCCACCTGGGAGCCGGACCTCCACCACGGTGCCCCGTCGGTGCCCGTCGGAGGATCCCTCGGCGGCGGGGTCGACGACCCGGGCCTCGCCGTGGTGGGCGGCGGCGACGGCGGCGACCACGGCCAGGCCGAGTCCCGTGCCGCCACGGCTCCGCGCCCGGGCCGCGTCGACGCGGTGGAAGCGCTCGAAGACCCGGTCCCGGTGCTCGGGCGGGATCCCGGGTCCGTCGTCCCGCACCCGCACCACCACCGGCCCCTCCCCGTCGACGGCGACCTCGACCGTGGCCTTCGTCCCGGGCGGCGTGTGCGCCCGCACGTTGGCCAGCAGGTTGTCGATCGCCTGGCGCAACGCCATCCGGTCGCCGATCACCCGGGCCGGCCCGTGGGCGATGAGCAGGACCGGCCGGTCGGGGCCGACGATCCGGGCCGCCTCCACCGCCTCCCGGGCCACGTCCGTGAGATCCACCGGTTCACGTCGCAGCGGGCGGCCCTCGTCGAGCCGGGCCAGCACCAGGAGGTCCTCGACGAGCCGGCGCATCCGTTCGGTCTCGGAGCGGATGCCCCGGAGGAGGCGCTCGAGGTCGTCGGGGCGGTGACGCGCGCCCCGATCGAACAGCTCCGCGTAGGCGGCGATCGCGGCGATGGGGGTGCGCAGCTCGTGGGAGGCGTCGGCCACGAAGCGCCGCAGGCGCTCCTCGCCCGCCGCCCGCTCGTCGAACGCCTGCTCCAGGCGTCCCAGCATGCGGTTGAGCGACCGGCCGAGGCGCCCGACTTCGGTCCGGTCGTCCTCGGCCACCCGGGCGGAGAGGTCCCCGGCGGCGATCGTGGCTGCGGTGGCCTCGATCCCCTCCAGCGGCCGCAGCCCGACCCGGACCAGCCACAGCCCCACGCCGACCGCGGCCCCGAGGGCCAGCAGCGTGACGAACACCTCGATGGCCACCAGGCGGGCCAGCGTCCGCCGCACCTCGTCGAGCGGCAGGGCCACGATCAGGATCCCGCCCCCGGCCAGACGCTCTGCCCGCACCCGGAACGCGGGCGCGCCCGGCTCGGCGCCGTCGA
>CALEDW010000276.1 GCA_937949585.1 uncultured Acidimicrobiia bacterium | reverse complement strand
CGGCCCCGGCGCCACCGGCCCCGGCGCCACCGGCCCCGGCGCCACCGGCCCCGGCGCCCGCTGCCAGCGCCCCGCCCATCGCCGTCCCGGCTCCTTCCTCGACGGGGGTCGAACCACCGGCCCCGGCGTACCCTGCGGGGGCGGGCTCGCCGCCCGGGCCCTCTGGACGACGACGGCTCCGGCGGCGCTGCGGCTTCTCCCTCGACACCGGTCGCACCCGCACCCGGAGCCGGTACTCGCCGGAGCGGAGCCGGCCGAGGAGCCCGCCCCTCGGCTCTTCGAGCACCTCGTACTCGGCGTCCGTGATATCGATCCCCAGCTCGTCGAGCGCTGCCTCCAGGGCCTCCTCGAGCGTGCGGCCCCTCGTGACGATCCACTCCATCTACCGCTTCCGCTTCCGGTTCGTCCGGCGTCTCGAGGCGCTCCCCGGCTTCGGTCGGCCGGGTGCGCCGTCGCCCCCACGGGCCCCGGTGGCGCCGTCGGCGCCTGGCTTCGGCGTGACCCGAGGTCCGGCTTCCGGGGGCGGGACCGCTTTCTCGGCCGACTTCGGCGGCGGCGCCCCCGGGGCACCATAAGCACGGTACACCAGCTCCTGCTGGCCCATCTGCCAGAGGTTGCTGGTGAAGAAGTAGAGCACGACCCCCGCCGGGATGCTGATGGAGATGAGGCCGAAGAACACCGGCATGATGCGCGCGATCACCTGCATCTGCGGATTCGGCGCGGTCTGGTAGCGCATCGTCTGCCACTGCTGGAGGAATGCCGAGCCGACCACCAAACCGACGAGGAAGAAGTAGGGGAGTGCCTCGATGAACCCTCCGCCGACCGAGCTCGCGGAGCGCGCGAGGTTCATCCCGAAGAACTTGAGCACCGGCTTTGCGCACTCCTCGAGCTCCCCTGCGCACGCCGTCCGGTAGAACTCCCCGAGGCGACCCGTCCTCGGCAGATGGTCCTCAATGTGACGGAGTGTTTGATAGAGCGCGATGAACACGGGCATCTGCGCCACCAGGGGCAGACAGCCGCCCAACGGGTTGATTTTGTGCTCCCGGTAGAACTTCATCAGCTCTTCGTTGAGCTGCTGACGGTCGTGCTTGTACTTCGCCTGGAGTCGCTTGATCTCTGGTTGCGCCCGCTGCATGGCGATCATCGACTTCGCCTGCTTCGCGGTGAGCGGGAAGAGCGCCAGCCTCACGATCACGGTGAGCATGACGATCGCCAGCCCGGCGTTGGGAACGACGCTGTAGAACAGCGCGAGGAGCCAGCCCATCCCGTCCTGGATCGAGCGGAAGAGGTCACCCACCCGTCACACCCCGCCGGCCCGCATTCGGGATCCCGCGGCCGGGACCGGATCCACGCCACCCGGGTTCCACGGGTGGCAGCGACCGATGCGCCTCACGCCGAGCCACAGGCCCCGCAACGTGCCGTGTACCAGGACCGCCTGCCGTGTGTACTCCGAGCACGTCGGCCAGAACCGGCACCGCGGCGGCGCCCAGGCGAAGGCGTGCTGGTAGCCACGGATCACCAGCATCACCCACCGCGCGACCGGACCCGGTTTCGCCACGCTCATCCTTGATCACCCTGGGTGATGAGGAGGTCGCGCATTGTGGCACACAGCGCCGGGAAGCTCATGTCCGCGGCGCCCCGGTCGGCGCCGATGAGGTAGCTGCCGGACGGCACCTCCGGGCCCAGCTCGACCAGGGCAGCCCGCAGCCGACGCCGGATCCGGTTGCGCGTCACCGCCGTGCCCACCCGCCGTGGCACTGCGAAGGCGACCTCCACACCAGAACCCGAGACGCCCGTGCCCGCCGTCGACCGCGCCGCACGCACCCACAGGGGCCCGCGCCGCCGGAGCGGCGCGGCCATGACCGCGGCGAACCGGTCCCGGCCACGGACCCGGCCGATCAGGCTGCGAGCCGGGTGCGGCCCCGGCGACGCCGCGCGGCAAGGATGGCCCGACCCCCACGAGTGCGCATACGCGCCCGGAAGCCGTGCTTCTTGTGACGTTTCCGGTTGTTGGGCTGGAACGTGCGTTTCACTGCTGGTCTCCTGCGCCGGCGGGCGGGGCGCGGCCCGAGACGGCGAGGCGGGGATCGCTCCGGGACCGCCTGCGGGCTCCGAGGTTCGGCGCCGAGCGCCGTCGTGCGAACTGCGGAGTCTAGGAGCAACGACGGCCGCCCCGCAACGTCGGGTCCGCCACCGCTGCCCGGCGGCCGCGGCGGCCGCCGCCCTCGGCACGGCACCCCTTGGCGTCCCGGATCGCCTCTGGTATCGTCCTCGCCCCGCACCGGCACGGGACCGGCCGGTGACTTCCCCCGCCGGCGGTCACCCGCACTCGGATCGACCCCCGGCCGTCCCCGGGATCGTCCGGGGCGGACCGCCCCCGGCCCACCGAGGGACGCCGTTCTCCACACCTGTGGAAGGTGCTGTGGAAGAGATGCCTGCTCTGGGGATGACCGCCGACGAACTGTGGGAAACCGCCCGCGCCGGGCTGGAGGATCAACTGACGGACGCCGTGTGGGCCACCTGGTTCCGCCAGGTTCGCCCTGCGCCGTCACCGGCCGGGACCCTGGTCCTCGCCACACCGAACCCGGTGGTGGCCGAGCGGATCCGTTCGAGCTACCTCGGGCTGATCACCGACCTGCTGCGCGACCGGACGGGCACGCCGGTCCTGGTGGAACTCATCGTGGAGCCCGCCACCGAGACCGAAGTGGCCCCCTCGCCCCCGCCGTCCCCGCCCCCCGCCGTGGCGCGGGCGGAGGACACCCAGGCGCCGTGGACGGTCCTCAACCCCCGCTACACCTTCGACCGCTTCGTGATCGGCGCGTCCAACCGCTTCGCTCACGCGGCCGCGCTCTCCGTGGCGGAGTACCCGGCCCGGTCCTACAACCCCTTGTTCATCTACGGGCCCGCCGGCCTGGGCAAGACCCACCTCCTCCATGCCATCGGGAACTACCTGCGCGACGTCCACCGCATGACACGGGTGCGCTACGTGTCCACCGAGACGTTGATGAACGAGTTCGTCGACGCGATCCGCACCAACACCGGCAACGCCTTCCGGCGTCGCTACCGCGAGGAGGTCGACGTCCTGCTGGTCGACGACATCCAGTTCCTCGAACGCGCGAAGCAGCTCCAGGAGGAGTTCTTCCACACCTTCAACTCGCTGCACGGGGCCGGCAACCAGATCGTCCTCTCGTCCGACCGGCCGCCGAAGCAGATTCAGCACCTCGAGGATCGACTCCGGACGCGGTTCGAGTGGGGTCTCATCACCGACGTGCAACCCCCGGAGTTCGAGACCCGCCTGGCGATCCTGCGGATGAAGGCCGACGCCGAGCAGATCACCGGCGTCCCGCCCGAGGTGCTCAGCTTCATCGCCGGCAACATCGTCGACAACGTGCGCGAGCTCGAAGGCGCGCTCATCCGGGTGGCTGCGTACTCGTCCCTGCACGGCGTCCGGCTGACCGAGGAGGTCGCCCGCCAGGTCCTCGCCGACCTCCTTCCCGCCCCGCGCTCGCGGGTCGTGACCCCGTCGGTCATCCTCGAGGAAACGGCGAAGATGTTCGGGTTCACGGTCGACGACCTCTGCGGGAAGAGTCGCCGCCGTCCTCTCGTCACCGCGCGCCAGATTGGGATGTACGTCTTCCGGGAGCTCACCGACTTCAGCTATCCCCGGATCGCCGAGCAGTTCGGCGGTCGCGACCACACCACGGTCATCCACGCGGTCGAGAAGATCAAGGGCCTCATGACCGAGCGCCAGAGCGTGTTCGACCAGGTGAACGAGCTGATGAGCCGCATCCGGCTCGGCCAGGGTGGATAACCTTGTGGAGACGTGGGGATATCCGGGCGCGCGAGGTGGGAATCTTCACCCCCACGTTCCGGCCGGGACACCCGTGTGTGGAGCACCGGTTCCTCCTGTGGATGACGATGTACCGTCCCACCTGGAGATTCCCGTTTCTTTCCACATTCCCCAGGTCCTACTACCCCGACGGAGTTTGCTCTCCGTACGAGGAGGTGCATTGTGAAGTTCCGGTGTGAGCGAGATGCGCTCACGGAAGCGGTGGGCCTTGCGGGTCGGGCGGTGGCGACGCGCCCGGGTGCGCATCCCGTGCTGGCGGGAATCGAGATCCAGGCTGCCGAGGGGTGCGTCGAGCTGCAGGGCTCGGACCTGGATCTGGCGATCCGGGTGCGGATCCCGGCCGAGGTGGGCGATCGGGGTCGGGTCGTCGTCCCGGCCCGGCTGTTCGAGGGGGTGGTCAACCGCCTGCGGGCAGGGACCGTGACCGTGGAGATCGAGGGCGAGGACGCCTGTGTCACCGGCGGCTCGGCGCGGGTGGTGGTGCGGGTCCTGCCGGCGGACGAGTTCCCGCGGTTCGTGGAGGCCGAGGGTTCCCGGACCGAGATCGAGGCCGGCCCGTTCCTCGAGGCGCTGCGGCAGGTGATCCCGGCAGCGTCGCGCGACGACGCGCGCCCGATCCTCACCGGCGTGTTGTTCGCTTCCACCGCCGGGGGCCTTCGCCTCGTCGCCACCGACTCGTACCGGTTGGCGGTGCGCGACGTCGCGGGGCTGAGCCTCACCGGGGCGGGCGGACAGGTGCTCGTGGGTGCTCGTGAGCTCGGGGAGGTGCAACGGACCTTCGACGCGGGACGGCTGCAGGTCGTGGTCGGCGAACGGGACGTGCAGTTCAACGACGCCACCCGTTGGGTGCGGGCCCGCCGTATCGAGGGTGAGTTCCCGAACTACGAGCAGCTCATCCCGGCCGGGTACCCGAACCGCCTCACGGTCGCCAAAGGTGTCCTGGAAGAGGCGATTCGTCTGATGCAAACCATCGGCGAGCGGGACACGACACCGGTTCGGTTTTCGATCAGCACGACCGGCGTGGAGATCGCGGCCCGGTCGCAGGACCGGGCCGAGGCCAGCGAGGTCCTCGACGCCAAGTACGAGGGGAACGACGTGCACGTCGCGTTCAACCCGCAGTTCCTTCTCGACGGTGTGCTGGCGATCGGTGGTGACGAGGTGGTGATCGAGTTGGTGGACAACGACGCGCAGGCGAACGTTGTGCTGAAGCCGGCGCTGATCCGTGGGACCGACGGCACCGACTTCCGGTACATCCTCATGCCGGTGCGTGTCACCTGAGGATGTGGGTCTCCTCCCTCAACCTCCGGGACGTCCGTTGCCATGCGACCCTCGACCTGGAGTTCGGCGCGGGCTGCACCCTGCTGGTCGGCGGCAACGGGGCGGGGAAGACCACCGTGCTCGAGGCGCTGCACTGGCTGGGTACCGGCCGCTCGTTCCGCCGGGTGCCCGACGAGGCGCTGGTCCGCACGGGTCGTCCGGCCGCGACGGTCCGAGCTCGCGTGCACTCGGGGAGCCGGGCCCGGGTCGTGCACGCCGAGATCCCCGCGCAGGGCTCGGCCCGCGTGCTGCTCGACGGCACCGCGCACCGACGCGGCTCGAGTCCGAGCCCGGTGCAGGCCACGGTGTTCAGCCCCGACGACCTCGAGCTCGTCAAGGGTGGCCCGCAGGTGCGACGCGAGTACCTCGACGAGCTCCTGATGGTCGTCACCCCTCGTCTGCGGGTGGTGCGCGACGACCTCGGCCGCACCCTGCGGCAGCGCAACGCACTGCTGCGCCGCGGGCTGCGGTCGCGCGCCGACGTCGGCACCCTCGAGGTGCTCACCGAGCGGTTCGCAGGTCTGAGCGGTGAGCTCGTGGCCGGCCGGTGGGAACTGGTCGCCCGGCTCCTTCCCGGGCTGCGGGCGGCCGTCGAAGCCCTCGACCCGGTGAACCGCGTCGAGGTCGCCTACCGCTGCTCGTGGGAAGACCCCCGAACCGGCGGGGACGCCCGGTGTGGGAAGGTGGACGCGGTACCCGGGGCCGGGCCCCGCCCCGCCGAGCTCGCCGAGACCCTCTGGACTGCACTGGCCGCCCGGGCCGACCTGGAGGCCGAACGTGGCCTCACCACCCTGGGCCCGCACCGTGACGACGTGTTGGTGGAGCTCGGTGGCCGCGATGCCCGAACACAGGGATCCCAGGGTGAGCAGCGGACCTTGGCGCTGGCACTTCGCCTCGCCGCCCACGGCCTCGTCACCGAGGTGCTGGGGGTGGAGCCGGTCCTCCTGCTCGACGACATGTTCAGCGAGCTCGACGAACGCCGCAGCGCGGCGCTCGTCGAGCGGGTGCGCGGTGCCGGGCAGGCCGTGATCACGGCGACGCACGACCCTCCGCGCGCGATCCGTCCGGTGGCGACCATTGAGCTGCGGGCCGGCTCGCTGTCGCCGGCGGCGTGACGTGACCCGCCGGGCCGAACCCCAGCCCGTCGGGGAGCTGGCAGCCGCCGTGGCCCGGGGACTCGGAGCCGAACCGGGGCTCGACCGGGCCGCGGCCGACCTGTGGGCCGAGCTCGCCGGTGC
>CALEDW010000275.1 GCA_937949585.1 uncultured Acidimicrobiia bacterium | reverse complement strand
CCTCGAACCGCTCGACGAGGTGCGGATCGGCCCGGTGGCGGCGCGCCAGCGGCGACACCTCGGCCGGGTAGTCGCACACGAACACCGGCCCCCGCAGGCGGGGCTCGACCGTCTTCTCGTAGATCTCGAGCATCACCGCCCCCGGGCCCCACTGCGGCGCGACGTCGACCCCGAGCTCGGCGGCGGTCTCGCGCAGGCGCGCCGGCGGGAACGACGGGTGCACGTCCCGCCCGGTGTGCTCCCGGATGGCGTCGCGCATGGTGACACGGGGCCACGGGGGCGCCAGGTCGACCGGCTCCCCGTCCAGCTCGACGACGGTCGATCCGGTGGCGTCCCGGGCGGCCTGGGCGACGAGCCGTTCGGTCCGGTCCATCATGGCGTGGTAGTCGACGAAGGCCTCGTAGAGCTCCAGCATCGTGAACTCCGGGTTGTGCCTGGTCGAGATCCCCTCGTTCCGGAACACCCGGCCGATCTCGAACACCTTCTCGTAGCCGGCGACGAGCAGCCGTTTGAGGTGCAGCTCGAGGGCGATGCGCAGCACGAGGTGGACGTCGAGGGCCCGGTGGTGGGTGACGAAGGGGCGGGCCGCCGCCCCTCCCGCCTGCTCGTGGAGGACGGGGCCCTCCACCTCCACGAACCCGGCGGCGTGCAGTTGCTCGCGGAGCGAGCGGACGGCCGCCCAGCGGATCTCGAAGACCCGGCGGGCCCGTTCGTTGACGGCGAGGTCGGCGTAGCGCTGCCGGTACCGGGTCTCCGGGTCGGTGAGGCCGTGCCACTTGGGCAGGGGACGCAGGGCCTTGGCCAGGAGGCTGAAGTCCCGGACCCGGACGCTGAGCTCACCCCGCCGGGTGGTCATCACGGTGCCGGTCACCCCCAGCCAGTCGCCGAGGTCGAGCTCGTCGAACGCGGCATGACGGTCGGGGCCCAGATCGGCCCGGGAGACGAACAGCTGCACGGTGCCGGTGCCGTCCCGGATGTTGGCGAAGCTGAGACGCCCCTGGCGCCGCAGGAGCAGCACCCGGCCGGCCACCCGCACCTCGTCGTCGGTCTCGGTCCCCGGGGGCAGTGCGCCGTAGCGGTCGCGCAGGTCGGCGGCCGTGTGCGTGCGGTCGAAGCGGACCGGGTAGACGTCGATCCCCCGGGCCCGCAGCGCCTCGATCTTGGCGAGGCGCTGCGCCCGCTCGTCGGTCACGCCTGGTTCCTCTCGAACACGATCCGCAGGCCGTGCAGGGTCAGCCAGGGTTCGTGGTGCTGGATCGTGCGCGAGTAGGGGATGATGAGCTCTGCCGGCCCACCGGTGGCCACGACGGTGCAGCGGCCGAGCTCGGCCTCGAACCGCTCGACGATCGCGTCAACCTGGCCGCTGAAACCGTACACCGCGCCGGACTGGATCGACTCGACCGTCGAGCGTCCGATGACGTTGCGGGGAGCCGAGAGCTCGACCCGGCGCAGGCCGGCGGCGCGGCCGAACAGGGCGTCGAGGGACACCTCGATGCCGGGGAAGATGGCCCCGCCGAGGTACTCGCCGGCGGCGCTGATCGCCTCCACGGTGTTGGCGGTACCGAAGTCGACGACGATGGTCGGCCCGCCGAAGCGGTCGTAGGCGGCCACGGCGTCGGCGATGCGGTCGGGCCCCACCTCCTTGGGGTTGTCGTAGAGAATGGGCATCCCGGTCCGCACCCCCGGTTCGAGTACGAGGGCCTCGAAGCCGAAGTAGCGGCGGGTCATCTCCCGCAGGGCCGCGGTCACGCTCGGCACCCCGGAGGCGATCGCCACGCCCGTGACCGCCGCCTCGTCGTCGAAGCCCCCGAAGGCGAGGAACTGCTGGATCACCAGCGCCAGCTCGTCCGAGGTCCGCGAGGCCACGGTGGCGATCCGCCAGTGGTCGACCAGTTCGGTCCCGTCGAAGAGCCCGATGACGGTCTGGGTGTTGCCGGTGTCGATGGCGAGCAGCATCAGTCGAGATCGAGACCGATGTCGAGCGCCGGGGCGGAGTGGGTGATCGCCCCGACCGAGATGAAGTCCGCCCCCGCCTCGGCGTAGGCCGCCACCCGCTCCAGGGTCACCCCACCCGAGACCTCGAGCCGCACCCCGTCGCCCACGCGGGCCCGCACCGCGCGCACCTCCTCGGGCGTCATGTTGTCGAGCAGGATGAGGTCGGCACCGGCGGCGACGGCCTCGGTGACCTGTTCGAGGGTGTCGCACTCGACCTCCACGACCCGTCCCGGCCAGCGGGCCCGGGCCCGGGCGACGGCCTGGGCGACGCCGAGACGGCGGAGGTGGTTGTCCTTCACCAGCACCGCGTCGGAGAGGCACTCCCGGTGGTTGAACCCACCCCCGGCCCGGACCGCGGCCTTCTCCACGACACGCAGACCGGGCAGGGTCTTGCGCGTGTCCCGGATGCGTGCCCGGCCGTGCGCGGCGCGTACGAACCGGCGGGTGAGGCTGGCCACGCCCGAACAGTGCTGGAGGAAGTTCAGCGCCGTGCGCTCGGCGACGAGCAGGGAGCGGGTCGGGCCCTCGAGACGTGCGAGCACCTGGCCGGCGACGATCTCTTCCCCGTCCCGGGCCTCCCAGCGCACCGCCACCGCCGGATCGACCTGGCGGAAGACCTCCGTCGCCGCGGCGGTCCCGGCCAGGATCCCGTCCTGGCGGGTGGCGACGGTGCCGGTGGCGGAGGCCTCCTCGGCCACCAGGGCCAAGGAGGTGAGGTCGCCGAGGACTCCGAGGTCCTCCGTCAGGGCCCGGTGGACGAGATCGGCCAGCACCGCGGCCGGGGGGTCGAAGTCCCCCTTCACGGCCGGCCCTCACCGGCGACGAGCGGATCGCCGGTCGGCAGGTGTGCCCCGGGGCGACCCGCGGCCGCGGCGTCGAGGGGCACGAAACGGTCGGGTTGGCCCCGGAGGTGCACGATCCTGCCTCGCCAGGCGTCGTCCGGTTCGGGGAAGTCGAGGCGGTTGTGGGTCCCCCGCGACTCCTCCCGCCGGCGCGCCGCCGCCACGAGCAGCCGGCCCACCTGGGTGAGGTTGACCAGCTCCGCGGCGGCGGCTTCGGTCGGCGTCGGGGCGAGCTGCGGATCGTCGCCCCCGAGCGCGTCCCAGGCCTCCCCGAGCGAGTCCCGGTCGCGCAGCACCCCGGCCCGGGTCGTCATCGCCCGTTGCAGCGCCTCTCGCCGAAGCGTCGCCGCCGGGCCCGGTCCCGGCGACCCCTCCCCGCCGAGCCGGGCCACGTCGCGCAGCACCCCGGTGGGATCCGGCCCCTCCTTGCCGGCGGCGATGGCGGCCGCGACCCGGGGTGCGAACACCAGGCCGTCGAGGAGGGAGTTCGACGCCAGGCGGTTCGCGCCGTGCACCCCCGAGCAGGCGACCTCGCCGCAGGCCCACAACCCGGGGAGCGTGGTGGCCCCGTCGAGGTCGGTGCAGACCCCTCCCGACAGGTAGTGGGCGGCAGGGGCGACCGGCAGCCAGTCGGTGGTGGGGTCGTATCCGGCGGCCCGGCTCGCGGCCCAGATCGTCGGGAACCGGCGGGGGAGGTCGTCGATCGCGGTGGCATCCAACCACACGTGGTCGAGGCCCCGCTCGACGAGGCGGCGGGTGATGGCCCGGGCCACCACGTCGCGGGGGGCGAGGTCGGCCATCGGGTGCTCGTCGACCATGAACGCCCGCCCCTGCTCGTCGCGCAGCACGGCACCGTCGCCCCGGAGGGCCTCCGACAGCAGCGGGCGGGGCATCGTCGGGTGGTGCAGCGCCGTGGGGTGGAACTGCATGAACTCGACGTCGGCGACCGCAGCACCGGCCCGCCAGGCCATGGCGATCCCGTCGCCGGTGGACACCGCGGGGTTCGTGGTCACCGCGTACAACTGCCCGGCACCCCCGGTGGCGAGCACGGTGTGGCGGGCCTCGAGGGTCACCACACCGCCCTCGGGCGGCCCGACCGATGCCCCGGTGCAGCGCCCGGCCCGGAGGAGCAGGTCGAAGCTGAACCACCCCTCCCGGACCTCGATCCCGGCCGGGAGACCGGCGGCCAGGGTCCGCTCGATCTCGGCCCCGGTGGCATCGCCGCCGGCGTGCACGACCCGCGCCAGCGAGTGCCCACCTTCCCGGGCGAAGGCCAGATCGCCGTCGATGCGGTCGAAGACGGCCCCGAGCGTCTCCAACTCCCGGACCCGTTCCGGACCTTCGCGCACCAGCACCGCCACCGCCTCGGGATCGCAGAGGCCCGCGCCGGCGGCCAGGGTGTCGGCGGCGTGCAGCTCGGGTGAGTCGCCGGCGGCGAGCGCCGCCGCCACCCCACCCTGGGCGTACCGGGTCGCCGACATGGACAGCCGGCCCTTGGTGACCACCACGACCGAGGCACCGGACCGGGCGGCGTGGATGGCGCAGGACAGGCCCGCGATGCCGCTCCCCAGCACCGCCACGTCGTACATGCGCCCGCAGGTTAGGACGCCGGTCCGGGCGCCACCCGCTGCAGCTCCCCGGAGGGACCCACCCGGACACCGAGGTCACAGCGGGGTCGGCCGGCGTCCCAGTCCACGACGAGGTTGTCGATGAGCCGGGCCCGCCCGACGTGCGCGGCGAGGGCGAGCACCATCGGTGTCGACCCGTCGACGGCGGTGAGCGGCTCGAGCCGGTCCACGTCGACCAGCTCCACGTACTCGGGTCGCACCGCCGGTTCGCACGCCAGGTGCCGCCGCACCGCACCCAGGAGCTCATCGGCGTCACGCACCCCCTCCTCGAGACGCGCCGCGGCGTCGAACAGGGCCCGGGACAACACCCGCGCCGCCGTTCGCTCCTCGACGCTCAGGTAGGCATTGCGACTCGACAGGGCGAGGCCGTCGGGCTCGCGCACGAGGGGACGGCCCACGACCTCGACCGGGAGGTTGAGGTCGGCGACGAGCTGCTCGACCACGCGCAGCTGCTGGAAGTCCTTGCGCCCGAAGTACGCACGGCAGGCGCCGACGATCGCACAGAGCTTGGTGACGACGGTGGTGACCCCGTCGAAGTGGCCGGGCCGGTGTGCCCCGCAGAGCCGGGCGGTGAGACCGGCGACGTGCACGGTGGTGCGGGGCGGGCCTCCGGGGTACATCTCCTCCACCGCCGGGGCGAACACGACGTGCGCGCCGGCTTCGGACGCGACCCGTACGTCACCGGCCAGGTCCCGCGGGTAGGCGGCAAGGTCCTCCTGTGGCCCGAACTGGATCGGGTTCACGAACACCGAGACCACGACCAGGTCGTCGCGGGCCGCCGCGGCGCGCACCAGGGAACGATGGCCGGCGTGCAGCGCCCCCATGGTGGGCACCAGCCCGACCCGCCCGCCCGACGCCCGTGCCGCGTCGCAGCGGCGGCGCAGCTCGGCGATCCCGGTCACGACCTCGACGCCGGTGCTCACGACGGCACCTCTGCGTCCGCGCCGAGCAGTCCCTCCCATTCCGGCCCCGACCGGCCCGACATGCGGGCCAGCACGGCGGCCAGTGCGACGTACGCCGGACGGTCCTCGGGGGCCAGGGCCGCCAGGTGGGCGCGCACCGTTCCGTGGTCGCCGCGGGCAACCGGTCCGGTGAGCGCGCCGGCGGTGCCGTACCGGGCGACGTTCTCGACCGTGGCCCGCACGAGCGGCAGGTACGCCTCGAGCGGAACGGGGGCGACCCGGGCGACGGTGGCGAGCAACCCCACGAGGTGGTTGGAGGCGATCGTGGCCGCGGCGTGGTAGCGGGGACGCAGGTCGTCGGGCACCACGACGGGCCGCATCCCCAACGTTCTGGCCAGCTCGGTGCAGGCGCCGTCCCCGGCGACGCCGCACCAGGCGCCGGCGAGGCGGTCGGGGTCGGGCGTGGGGATCGTCATCAAGGGATGGAGCGCGCCGACCCGGCACCGCAGGGTGCCGAGCACCCCGAGGCCGTGGACCCCGGAGAGGTGGACGACGAGCGTGTCCGGGGAGGCGCGCAGCCGGGCCGCCACGTCCGGGAGGGCCC
>CALEDW010000274.1 GCA_937949585.1 uncultured Acidimicrobiia bacterium | reverse complement strand
GGAGGAGCGCCAGCTCGAAGTGCTGGGTGCGCGACCTGATGGTGGGCAGCACCCGTTCGGGGTTCGTGGTGGCGAGCACGAACACCACGTGGTCGGGTGGCTCCTCGAGGGTCTTCAACAGCGCGTTTCCGGCCGCGGTGGACAGCATGTGCACCTCGTCGATGAGGTACACCTTGCGCCGGGCGGTGGCCCCCAGCCCGAGGTTCACCCGTTCGATGAGGTCGCGCACCGCGTCGACTCCGGTGTTCGACGCGGCGTCGAGCTCGATCAGGTCGGCGAAGGTCCCCGCCGCCACCGCCACGCAGTTCTCGCAGGTCCCGCACGGCTCGGCGTCGTCGGCGGGCGCCAGGCAGTTGAGCGCCTTGGCCAGCAGCCGGGCGGTGGTGGTCTTGCCCGTGCCCCGCGGCCCGGAGAGCAGGTAGGCGTGGCCCACCCGCCCTTCCCGCAGCGCGTTGCGCAGGGCTGCCACCACGTGCTCTTGGCCGATGAGGTCCCCGAAGCGCTGCGGTCGGTACCGGCGGTACAGCGACTGGTAGGCCATCGGCGCCGAGCGTACCGGGCGTCCGGGACGACCACCGTCCACGACGCCGCCTGCGCACAAGGGGGTGCGCCCCGACCGGACGGCCCGCGGGTGTGGGAGCGCGACGGGGCGGACCGTGCACCCGCCGTCGACCCGATGCCACCGGGCGCGGGTCCCGCCGCCGGCTCCGGCCAGGCGCCCCCGCGGCACACGGGAGGGCTCGCTGAGAGCTGCTTCCTTCCGGACCTGACTCGGTTCACGAGGTCCCGTTGCGCGGGACCCGGCCTTCGACACCACGTGCGGGTCGCCTTCCCGGCGACGACCGGGCCTCGGGCGGGGATTCAGCCCCCCGTACGTGGATTGGGGGTACAGGGCACCACGGGCTCCCCGCCTAGCACGGTCCGCCTCGGCCACCGTAGCAGCGCCGTCACCGGCGGGGCGCCGGTGAGGCCCGCCGGTACGATCATGGGTCCGACCCCGTTCGGGGTCGGGGCCGGAGGGATGCGAGAGCGGACGAATCGGCACGCCTGGAGAGCGTGTGTGGGGCAACTCACCGTGGGTTCGAATCCCACTCCCTCCGCCACCGGCGGCGTCGGTCACGGGCCGAGCCGGCCATCGGCACGGCGGCACGAGGCGAGAGCGAGCGTGAACGCGGAATCCCTCGACCACCACATGCGCGAGGCGCTGGCCGAGGCGGCCCGGGCCCTCGACCACGGTGACGTGCCGGTCGGCGCGATCGTGGTGCGCCGCAGCGACGGCGCGGTCCTGGCGCGTCGCCACAACGAGCGGGAGCGCACCGGCGATCCCGCGGCCCACGCCGAGCTACTGGCCCTGCGCGACGCGGCGGCCGGGCTGGGACGCTGGCGCCTGGACGACTGCGCGCTGGTGGTGACCCTGGAGCCCTGCCCGATGTGCGCCGGCGCGGCGGTGGCCGCCCGCCTGGGCCTGCTCGCCTACGGCGCGCCCGACCCGAAGGCCGGTGCGGTCGGCAGCCTCTACAACCTCGCCGCCGATCCCCGGCTCAACCACGAGATCGAGGTGATCCCCGAGGTGCGGGCCGCCGAGTCGGCGGCGCTGTTACGGGCGTTCTTCGAGGGACGGCGCACCGGTCGCAGCTGAGCACCCCCGGTGGGCGCTGCTCGGGCCGTCGCTACACTCGAAAGCCCCGGAGGGGTGCGAGAGCGGCCGAATCGGATGGTCTCGAAAACCATTGTGGCGCAAGCCACCGTGGGTTCAAATCCCACCCCCTCCGCCGTCACCGGCCGGTGCGGGCACCCCGCCGGTGCCCCGCCGGTCCGGGCCGGAGCGGCCCGTTCAGGGCCGCTCCGCAGGCGCGGGGCCGGGGACGCCTTCGGGGGCCAGCCCGAGGGCCTCGTAGATGATCCGGGTCGCCCGTGACCGGTTGAGGGTGTAGAAGTGCAGGCCGGGTGCGCCGCCGGCGAGTAGCTCCCGGCACAGCTCCGTCGCCTCGTCCACCCCCACCCGGAACACCGCCTCGGGGTCGTCGGCGACCGCCTCCAGCTTCGCCGCCAGCCGGCGGGGGAATTCGGAGCCCTGCAGCTCGGCCATGCGGCGGATGCTGCCGATCGAGGTGGCGGGCATGATGCCGGGGATCACGGGCTTCGACACCCCGTGGGCCCGCAGCCCCTCCACCAGGTCGAAGTAGTGCGCAGCGTCGAAGAAGAACTGGGTGATCGCGAAGTCGGCCTCGGCGAGCTTCTCGGCGGTGTGCAGCCGGTCGTCGGCCTTGGACGCCGACCGGGGGTGCGGCTCGGGGTGGGCGGCGACACCGATCGAGAAGTCCCCCACCTCCCGCACCAGGCGGACGAGTTCGACGGCGTAGGTGAGTTCCCCGGGCGGCAACTCCACGTCCCGGGGCGGGTCACCCCCGAGGGCCAGGATGTTCCGGATCCCGGCGTCGCGGTAGCGGGTGACGATCTCGGTGAGCTCGGCCCGGCGGTGCCCGACGCAGGTGAGGTGGGCCATGGGGGTGAGCGAGGTGTCCCGGTGGATCCCCACCACGATCTCGTGGGTCAGCTCGCGGGTGCTGCCGCCGGCGCCGTAGGTCACCGACACGAACGACGGGCGCAGCGGCTCCAGCTCGGCGAGCGCGGTGCCGAGCGCGGCCCGGGCCGCCTCGGTGCGGGGCGGGAAGAACTCGAACGACCAGCTCGGCCCGGCGGCGAGGATCTCGGTGATCTTCATGGCCCCCCGAGGCTACGGCACGGTCGCCGGCGGCCGGTCCAGCCGGTCGGCCGCCCCGGGACCGCAGGGGCCGGCACCCCGACCGTTCGCCGCGGTCGCCGGGTCCGTGTCAGACTTCGGTGATGCCGCCGGTCAAGCTCCACTGGAGGCACCTCTACGACGAGGTCGTCACCAGCGGTCTGTGCACCGGCTGCGCCGGCTGTGTGATCGCCTGCCCCCACGACGTGCTCGGCTACACCGATCGGGACGGGGTGTACCGGCCGTTCCAGACCGAGGACCACGGCGGTCCCGGCGACTGTTCGCACGGGGAGCGGGGCTGCAC
This sequence comes from uncultured Acidimicrobiia bacterium, assembly GCA_937949585.1. GTDB lineage: Bacteria > Actinomycetota > Acidimicrobiia > IMCC26256 > CALEDW01 > CALEDW01. Next base: position 6,979 of record CALEDW010000274.1, on the reverse strand, counting down.
GAGCTGCACCCGGGCCTGCCCCCGGTTCCGCGACTGGGAACCCGAGATCGACGAGTTCCTCTTCGGGCGCACCCGCCGAGCCGACGAGGTGAGCGGGATCTACAAGGACATCCTGCTGGCCCGGGCCACGGATCCGGTACTGGCCGAGGTGGGCCAGGACGGCGGCCTGGTCTCGGCGATCCTCTGCTACTGCCTCGAGCACGACCTCATTGACGCCGCGCTCGTGTCGTACCTCGAAGGCGACGGCCGCACCTGGAAAGCCGTGCCGGGCGTGGCCCGCACCCGGGAGGAGGTGATCGCCGCCGCGGGGTCTCGGTACACCTACTCGGCCAACACCCTGGCCTACGCCGAGGCGGTGGCCGGAGGCGCCGAGCGCATCGCGCTGGTGGGGATGAGCTGCCAGTCGTCGGTCCCGGCGGTGATGAAGCAGCGCAAGGCGGGCAAGGTGGCCCGCCGCCTCAGCTTGAACATCGGGCTGCTGTGCTCCAAGACCTTCGACGACGCAATCTTCGAGGAGCTGCTCGAGGCGAAGTACGGACTGGCCCGGGCCGACATCAAGAAGATGAACATCAAGGGCCGCCTGCAGATCTGGACCCACGACGGCGCCTACCACGAGGTTCCCCTCAAGGAGTGCCACGCCTTCACCCGCCAGGGGTGCCTGCACTGCCCGGACTTCGCCGCCGAGCACGCCGACATCTCCACCGGCGGGATCGGCAAGTACAACGACTGGACCCTCACCGTCGTGCGCACCGACACCGGGCGGCAGGTCATGGCCCGGATGGTGCGCGACGGGTGGGTGGACACCCGGCCGGGTGACGACGACCCCGACGCGATTGCGCTCATGCACCGTCTCGCCGCCAAGTCCAGGTCCCGCTGGCCGGAGACCGCCGTCGCCGCGCCCCGCCTCGTCGGCTGAACGCACCGGCCCCGACCTCGACCCGGAAGGAGAGAGCCATGGTCGCCTGCGACCCCAACGTGATGAAGGCGCTTGAAGACGTGCTGCAGGCCGAGCTCGCCGCCATCAACACCTACTTCATCACCGCCAAGCTGCAGCGGAACTGGGGGTACACGAAGCTCGCCGACAAGATGTACGCCGAGTCGCTGGCGGAGATGCGCCACGCCGAGGCCCTCGTCGACCGGATCGTCTACTTCGGCGGGGTCCCCAACCTCAACAAGATCGGGCGGGTACGGGTCGGCGGGACCGTGCGGGAGCAGCTGGCGATCGCACTCGACCTCGAGGTGGCCCAGGTGGCACGCCTCGGCCGGGCGATCACCACCGCCGAGAAGGCCAAGGATGGCGGGACCCGTCTGCTGTTCGAGCCGATGGTCACCGCCGGTGAGGAGACCGTCGACTGGCTGGAGACCCAGCTGCACGCCCTCGACACCCTCGGGGAAACCGCCTACCTGGCCCAGCAGCTCTGACGCCCGGGCCCGGCCCGGCGCCCCGACGCCCCGGCCGTCGGCGCCGCGGTCGGGGTTCCCCCTCCCGGCGCACCGGCACCGTAACCTCGGCCCGTGCGAGCGGGTCGAACCGGCCCGATGCGAACCACTCCGTCCTTCCCCCATCCGTTCCCGTCCCCCGACCCGATTCCCTCGGACCGCACCGGCCTGCCGGTCGCGCTGCGGGCCCGACTGGAGGCCGCGGCCGGCTCCCCGGCGACGGTGACCTTCATCGCCGGCGACCCCGGCGGTGACGGCTACCGGACGGAGACGGTGCCGCGGGCCGTGCTGCACGACGACGCACGGCGCCTCGGCGCCACCCTCGACGCCCTCGGGGCCGGCCCGGGCGTCTCGGTGGCGCTCGTCGGTCCGACGAGCCGCGCGCTGGTCACCGCGATCGAGGCGACCTGGCTCGTGGGCGCCACGGTGCTGGTGCTCCCCCTGCCGATGCGCCTGGGGTCCCTGGAAGCCTTCGTCTCCCAGACCCGGGCCCGGGTGCGTCACGCCGGTGCCGCCGTCGTCCTCGTCGACGATGCGCTCGCCGAGTTGTTCACCCCGGTGCCCGGCGACCCGCCGGTCCGGCGCCTGGGGGCGGTGCTCGCCGACGCCTCGGGCCGCCGACCCGACCACTGCCCCACCGCCCGCCCCGACCCTGAGCGCCTCGCCGTGCTGCAGTACACCAGCGGGTCCACCGCCGATCCCAAGGGCGTGATGATCCCCGAGCGCTGCCTGCTCGCCAACCTCGACGCCATGGCCGAGCGAGCCGCCCTGGAGCCGGGGCGCGACCGGATCGTCTCGTGGCTGCCCCTGTACCACGACATGGGCCTGGTGGGGCTGTTCGGCGGGGCGCTGTTCACCGGCACCGACCTCGTGCTCGCCGGACCGCAGGACTTCCTCGCCGCCCCCGCCCGGTGGCTGTCGTGGATGTCGGAGCTGGGCGGCACGATCACCGCCGGGCCCAACTTCGCGTACGCGCTGGCGACCCGGGCCCTGCGCCGCTCGGGCCGGCTTGATCTCCGGCGCTGGCGGATCGCCCTCAACGGCGCCGAACCGATCGACCCCGACGCCTTCGCCACGTTCCTCACCGCGGCGGCACCGGCCGGGATGGACCCGGCGGCGGCGTTCTGCGCGTACGGCATGGCGGAGGCGACCCTGGCGGTCACGTTCCCCGAACCGGGGTCCGGCATGGCCGTCGACGCGGTCCGCCGCCCGGTGCTCGAGCGCGACCGGTACGCGGCCCCGGCCGACCCGACCGAACCGACCACCCGACGCCTCCCACGGCTCGGTCGCCCGCTCGCCGGCCTGGAGGTCCGGGTGGTCGAACCGGCCACCGGACAGTGGCGCCGAGACCGGGAGGTCGGCGAGGTCGAGATCCGGGGGACGTCGGTGACCCCGGGGTACCTGCACGATCCCGCCACCACAGCGGCGACGTTCCGCGACGGCTGGCTGCGCACCGGCGACCTCGGTTACCTGGTCGACGGTGAGCTCGTGCTGTGCGGGCGCCTCAAGGACGTGATCATCGTCGGGGGCCGCAACATCTACCCGGAGGACGTGGAGCGGGCGGTGGCCGGCGTCGACGGGATCCGGGCCGGCAACGTCATCGCGTTCGGCACCGCCGGGCGCCGCGGCCGGGAGGCCGTGGTGGTCGTCGCCGAGACCCGCCACGACGATCCGGCCGACCTGCACGACGCGGTGGTGCGCCGGGTCGTCGACGCCGTCGGTGTGCCCCCGGCCGAGGTGGTGTTCGTACGGCCGGGGACCTTGCCGAAGACGTCCTCCGGCAAGCTGCAGCGGTCGCTGTGCCGCAGCCGCTACGAGCAGTCGGTGCTCGAAGCGGTCCGCTGAGCGGAGCGCCCTCCCCGAGCCGGGGCTTCACACCAAGGGCCAGGGGACCGCGTGGGTGCCGGGGTCGGGATCGGGGAGGCGACCGGCGGCCAGGAGCCGATCGATGCGCACCTCCAGTGCCGCCAGTTCGGCGGGCCGCAGCAGCCGCACGAGCACCGGATCGGCCCGCAGACCGGGACGCACGGCCCGGAGCGCCTCCGCCAGCTCGCCCGGCAGCGGGTCGCCGGCGAAGTCCCAGATCACCGTGCGCAGCTTCGGGGCCACGTGGAACGTCAACCCGTGGTCGATGCCCCAGATGTGGCCGTCGTGGCGGGCCCGCAAGCAGTGGCCGGCCTTGCGGTCGGCGTTGTTGGCCACCACGTCGAACGCGGCGATCCGCATCATCGCCTCGGCGTGGGTCTCGCACAGCGTGAAGTAGTGCTCGTCGGGGTCGTGGTCCACGAAGACCTGCACCATCCCCGGGCCGAGCGGCCCCTCCCGCAGCACGGTCGGCGGCACCACGGACCAGCCGAGCAGGGCGCTGAGGCGCGCCGCGGCCGCCTCTCGGAGGCACAGCGTGCCGTCGGGGAAGTCCCACAAGGGCCGCTCTCCCCGCTGCGGTTTGTAGACCACGGCGAAGGCCTCGCCGCCGGCGCCGATCGATGCCAGGAACGTGGCGTTCGAGGACGGCAGCCGGCCGATCACCTCGAGGCCACCCCGGGCGAGGAGCCGGGTGAGCTCCTCGATGTGCTCCGGGCTCAGTTCCACCGGGGGCAGGCGTGCCCGTCGGGATCGATGGGGAACGAGCACCAGGAGCAGAGGGGACGACCCGCGGCCACGGCCTCGGCGCCCCGCACCGCCATGGCCCGCACCTGCGCCGGGGTGGCGAAGATGCGGGCCACGAAGCCTTCCGGCTCCTCGTCGGGCTCCTCGCCGCCATGCTCGCGCAGCTCGAGCAGCACGAGCCGCCGCTCCGGCTCGAACCCGATACCGATCATGCGGGCCCGGAACAGCGGCACCACCGGCTCGGTCACCTCGGCGGTCGCCTCGGCGGCACCGACGTCGTCGTCGAGATCGGGGGCCAGGCGGTCGAGGAAGGCGGTGACCTCCGCGGCCAGCAGGGCCACCTGCTCTTTCTCGACCAGGACGGTGAGCCGGTCGCCCGCCTTGCGGGCCTGGATGAAGAACCGGCGGGCCCCCGGCCGGCCCACCGCCCCGGCCCCGAGGGCGTCGACCCCGTCGAGCTCGATCGTGCGGGACCCGCCGCTCACCGCTCGGTCTCCCATCCCGGGGCGGCCGGCCCCGAGTCCGGGGCGGCCGGCGCGAGATCGGCGGTGGTGCCGGTGTCGTTCACCCGCAGCACCACCACACCGGCCGGTCCCACGTCGAGGGCACTGAGCGAGGCCGGCGCCACCACGAACCGCTGGAACTCGTCGAGGTGCACACCGGCGTAGTGGGCGAGGATCGCCTTGATCGGATCGGCGTGGGAGACGATCGCCACCGCCTGCCCCTCATGGGACGCCACGACCTCCTCCCCCGCCCGGACGCTGCGCTCCTGCATCTGCCGGATCGACTCCCCGCCCGGGAAAGCGGCGCGCGACGGCCGGCGCTGCACCAGAGCCCACAGGTCGGTGCGGGACAGGTCGACGATGCGTCCGCCCGTCCAGGTGCCGTAGTCGGCCTCCAGCACCCCGGCGAGCGGACGCACCTCGAGGCCGTGGGGCGCGGCGACCGCCTCCGCGGTCTGGCGGGTCCGCTCCAGCGGGCTGGCGTACACCGCGGCGAGCGGCACCGGGGCGAGGCGGGCCGCAAGCTCCGCGGCGCGGCGCCGACCGTCGTCGGAGAGGTGCACGCCGGGGGCCCGGCCGCTGAGGACCCGGCCCGTCTCGGGGGTGGGGGCGTGGCGGACCAGCAGGACCCGGGTGGGCGAGCGCCCGTTCGTGGAGGGCCCGGCGCCTTCCGGCGTCTCCGTGGCAGGGTGCGCGTCCTGCATCGCCCCTCGATCGTACCGGCCGATCGGCCGGCACCCACCCGCCGGGTCCTAGCATCGCCGGCGTGACCGAGGCGTCCGGCGTGCCGACGCACCTGCACCGGGGCGGGCCCCCGGAGACCGCGCTCGACCCCGAGCCCGAGGACCTGCGCGCCGCGCTCGACGCCGCCGCCGACCGCGCCGACCCGGAGGAGCGGCGGGCGGCGCTGGCGGCGACCGTCGCCCGCCACCCCGCGTCGTCGGCGGCGTGGGCGGCGCTCGGCGAGGCGGCCCGCGACCCGGTCGAGGCCTACGCCTGCTTCCGGGTCGGCTACCACCGGGGCCTCGACCGCCTCCGGCGCTCAGGCTGGCGCGGTTCGGGGTACGTGCGCTGGCAGCATCCCGGCAACCGCGGGTTCCTGCGGTCCCTGGACGGGCTGCGGGCCGCGGCGGCGGCCATCGGGGAGACCGACGAGGTGCACCGTTGCGAGGACTTCCTACGCCAGCTGGACCCGTCGTGGCCCCCACCGGGCTACGAGCCCGTCCGGATCCCGTCCGGATAGGGTGAGCGGTCCTTCGCCGAGCGGGAGCACACGTCGATGAAGCGCGCGCTCATCACCGGGATCACCGGTCAGGACGGCCGGTACCTCGGTGAGCTCCTCGTCGCCAAGGGCTACCAGGTGTTCGGGCTCATCCGGGGTCAGGCCAACCCCAAGGAGCGCCTGGTCGTGGAGGAGAACCCGGCCCTGGAGCTGGTGGAGGGAGACCTGCGCGACCTGCCGTCGCTCATCGCCGCCGTCGAGCAGGTCCAACCCGACGAGGTCTACAACCTCGGGGCGATCAGCTTCGTGCAGCTGTCGTTCAAGCAGGCCGAACTCACCGCCGAGATCACCGGCCTCGGGGTGCTGCGGATGCTGGAGGCGGTGCGGATCGTCGGCGGCAGCGACCGCAACCCGATCCGCTTCTACCAGGCGAGCTCCTCGGAGATGTTCGGGAAGGTGCGGGAGGTACCCCAAACCGAGCGCACCCCGTTCCACCCCCGCTCGCCCTACGGGGTGGCCAAGGTGTTCGGCCACGACATGACGGTCAACTACCGGGAGGCCTACGGCCTGCACGCCTCGTCGGGGATCCTGTTCAACCACGAGAGCCCCCGGCGGGGCCTGGAGTTCGTGACCCGCAAGATCACCAACTCGGTGGCCCGCATCAAGCTCGGCTTGCAGGACTCGATCAGCCTCGGCAACCTCGACTCGTCCCGCGACTGGGGCTTCGCCGGCGACTACGTGCAGGCGATGTGGATGATGCTGCAGCAGGACGAGCCCGACGACTACGTCATCGCCCCGGGCGAGACCCACACGATCCGGGAGTTCCTCGACGTCGCGTTCCGCCTCGCCGGGATCGACGACTGGGAGCCGTACGTCCGCCGGGACCCCCGCTTCTACCGGCCGGCGGAGGTCGACCTGCTCATCGGGGACGCCACGAAGGCGCACGAGCGGCTCGGCTGGCGGCCCACGGTCTCGTTCGAGGAACTGGTGCAGATGATGTACGAGGCCGACCTCGAGGCCGAGGAGCGCCAGCTGCGCCAGCGCCGCTGAGCCCGCTCATCCCGCCCGGGCCTCCCGGGCACCGGCCGCGACCCGGGCCGCGACGAGCACCGGATCCCACACCGGCGAGACCGGCGGGGCGTAGCCGAGGTCGAGCGAGCCGATCTCGTCGACGGTCATCCGGTTCCACAGGCACGCCGCCAGC
>CALEDW010000273.1 GCA_937949585.1 uncultured Acidimicrobiia bacterium | reverse complement strand
CCGCGGCGAACCCCATCGCCATGCGGACCGGCGCCGCGAGGCGGGCGGTCAGCAGGCCCGTGTAGCCGGTCGCCTGCGGGGTGCGCAGCGCCACCGGCTCGAACCGCAGGCCCTCGAGGTCGCCGCTCGGTCCGCGCACGTGCACGAACCCGGCGATCGCCTGACCCAGGCAGCCCGGGGTCCGGGGATCGGCGAACGCCGCGTAGGCGGCGGCGGCGGCCTCGGGGGTGTCGTAGAGCTGCACCTTGGACGCCACCACCTCGGCGCGGGCCAGGTCCCCGAACTGGCGGCTCGGGGCCCGGGCGGTGAGGTGGGTCACGTCCTCCACGGCCTTCAGGTAGGCGCAGTCACCCTCGACGCCGGCCATGAACGGTTGGTGGCCCTCGGGCCAGGGTTCGGAGCGCCACCCCGCCCCGAGGTCCGACCGTCGCAGCACCGCCTGTTCGGCGGCCCGCTGATCGACCGGGTCGAGGCGGGCGGGGGGGCCGATCGTCGTGGTGGTCGGCAACGGTCGGGTGGACACCGTCGTCGGGCTGGACCCGCCGTCGCCACCCCCGCAGGCGGCACCGACGACCAGCACGACGATCGCCGCCCCCACCGACGGCCACCCCGCCCGGCTCACCGCGTCACCGCCCGGCGCACACCGTCACCGCCCGGTCTCGGTGAGGCCGTACTCGTTGCCGTCGGGATCCTCGAAGGTGGCCCACCACCCGCCCCAGGACGCCCGTTCGGGCGGTGTGGGGAACACCACCCCGGCGCGGCTGAGGGCGGCATACGTCTCGTGGATGTCGTCACAGGCGAAGATCACGTTCGCGAAGGTGCCGACCCGGTCCTCCTGGCCGTCGGGGGTGAACAGCACGAGCACGGTCTCGGCCCCCGGCGGGGCGACCTCGACCCAGCGCGGCGAGGCCGGGTCCTCCCCCATCCGCTGGTCGAGACGCACCTCCATGCCGCAGACGTCGGTGAAGAAGCGCAGCGCCCGCTCCTGGTCGCCCACGTAGATCCCCACCGACCGGGCCCGCCGGATCACGGGCCGGAACCTAGCCGAGCCTTGCCGCCGGCCGGGGTCGCTAGCGTGACCGACGTGACCGGACCGCTCGCCGGGCTGCGGGTGCTGGAGGTCCCCAACGTCGGGCCGGTGCAGTTCGCCGGGATGGCCCTCGCCGATCTGGGGGCCGAGGTGCTGCGGCTCGATCGGGCCGCCTGGGTGGCCGACGGGACGGGGCTCATGCCGGCGGAGGCTTGGGCGAGCCTGGAACGCAACCGCCGGTCGGTGGGCATCGACCTGCACCACCCGGAGGCGGCCGGGCTGGTGCTGCGCCTGTGCGAACGGGCCGACGTGCTCCTGGAGGGGTTCCGCCCGGGGGTGGTCGAGCGGCTGGGCATCGGCCCCGACGCCTGCCGGACCGCCAACCCTCGCCTCGTGTACGCCCGCGTCACCGGGTGGGGCCGGACGGGTCCGTTGGCCGGCGTCGCCGGCCACGACCTGACCTACCTGGCCGTCGCCGGGGTGCTCGCGCACCTCGGGCCGGCCGGCGGGCCGCCGGTCCCGCCGATCAACCTGCTCGCCGACTTCGCCGGCGGCGGCCTCCTCGCCGCGTTCGGGATCCTCGCCGCGCTCTGGGAGCGGGAGCGCTCTGGTGAGGGCCAAGTGGTCGACACGGCGATGGTGGACGGTGCCGCCATGCTCATGAGCACCTTCGTCGGCCTCGCCGCCCGGGGCTGGTGGTCGGAGGCCCGGGGCACGAACCTGCTCGATGGCGGCGCCCACTTCTACGGCGTCTTCGAGTGTGCCGACCACCGGCATCTGGCGGTGGCCGCCTACGAGCCGGCCTTCTACGCCAACCTGCTGCGGGTGCTGCGCCCCTTCGGGCTCGCCGACCTCGACGGCTCCGAGCAGATGGACCGCGACCGTTGGCCCGAGCTGCGGGCCCGGCTGGCGGCGGTGTTCCGCCTCCGCACCCGCGACGAGTGGGCCGCGGTATTCGCCGGGCACGAGGCCTGCGTGGCCCCGGTGCTCACGATCGACGAGGCGCGCACCCACCCCCAGATGGTCGCCCGGGAGGTGTTCGTCGAGGTCGCAGGGGCTCCGCAGCCAGCGCCGGCGCCCCGGTTCTCCCGTACCCCGGGGTCGATCCGGCGGGCGCCGGTGCCGCCGGGCACCGACACCGACGCCGCGCTGGCCGACTGGGGCCTGGGGCCCGACGAGCTCGCGCGGCTCAGGGAGGCGCGCTGCGTCGCGTGAGCGCGTGGAGGGCGATCGGCTCGGGGAAGCCCCGCACCATGCGCCGCCCCGCCGGCTCGACGACGAACGGCACGCCGGTGGTGTCGGGGCCGAGCGCTTCGGCGACGGCCGGGGCGAGCAGCACCTCCCCGGGCACGGCCAGGTCGGCCAGGCGCGCCGCCAGGTTCACCTGCGGTCCGTAGTAGTCACCACCCCGGGCCAGCAGCGGGCCGAGCGCGATCCCGCCGTGGGGGGCGAGGGGCCGGGCGGCGTCGGCGGTCCAGCCGAGGAGCTCGGCGGCGAGCAGCACCTCCTGCACCTGCTCGGGCCGGAGCCCGGCCCGCCCGGCGACCTCGTCGGATGTCAGGCGGCCCCCGGCCCGCAGGTGCCGGTCGCCGGCGAGGCCGGTGAGGCCCCGTCCCCGCTGCGCGACCTGCATCTCCTCGACGGTGAAGCCCTGCTCGGCGAGCCAGCGCA
>CALEDW010000272.1 GCA_937949585.1 uncultured Acidimicrobiia bacterium | reverse complement strand
CATGAGCGGTGGATGCTACCGGCCGCCCCCGGCGACGGCCGGGGCGGGCTCAGGCGGGACGAGTTCCCGCAGGAGGCCGGTGAGTCGGCGGGCGGCCTCGGCCGGCGGACCGCCCAACGGGACGACCACCTCGCCCTCCTTGGCCACGGCCCGGGGGACGAGACGACGCAACCGGACCTTGCGGCTCTCGGCGAGCTGCAGCCCGACGAGGCGGGCCACCCCTCGCACCACCGTGACGGTGGGGATCCGAAGCCGCGAGCACTCTGCGCGCAGTGCCGCCACCTCGAGCAGCGCCTCGGCGGGCGGCGGCGGCGGCCCGAAGCGATCGATCCACTCGGCCCGTACGGCCTCCACCTCCGCCTGGCTTCGGCACGCGGCCAGACGCCGGTAGGCCTCCATGCGCACGTCCTCCCGGCTCACGTAGCCGGCGGGGAGGTGCGCGTCGACCGGCAGGTCGACGACGACCTCGAACGGCTCCTCCCGCGGCACGCCCCGCAACGCGTCGACGGCCTCGGCCACGAGCTCGCAGTACAGGTCGAACCCGACCGCCGCGATGTGCCCGTGCTGCGCCCCGCCGAGGAGGTTGCCGGCCCCCCGGATCTCGAGGTCGCGCATCGCCAGCCGGTAGCCCGAGCCGAGGTCGGTGAACTCCCCGATCGCCTTCAGGCGCTCGTAGGCCTCCTCGGTGAGCGCCTGGTCCGGGGGGTACAGCAGGTACGCGTACGCCCGCTGGCCGCGCCGACCCACCCGGCCCCGCAGCTGGTACAGCTGGGCGAGCCCCAGCCGGTCGGCGCGCTCGACCACCAGCGTGTTCACGGTGGGCATGTCGAGACCGCTCTCCACGATCGTGGTGCACACGAGCACGTCGAACCGCCGGTCGGCGAACTCCAGCACCGTCCGTTCCAGCCGGCTCTCGTCCATCTGTCCGTGGGCGACGGCGATGCGGGCATCGGGCACCAGCGCCTGCACCCGCGCCGCGACGTGCTCGATGTCCTGCACCCGGTTGTGGACGTAGAACACCTGGCCCTCGCGCAGCAGCTCCCGGCGGATCGCCTCGGCGACCACCCGGTCGTCGTACTCACCGACGTAGGTGAGGATCGGTTGGCGGGCCTCGGGCGGGGTCTGCACCAGCGACAGGTCCCGGATCCCGGTGAGGCTCATCTCCAGGGTGCGGGGGATGGGGGTGGCGGTGAGCGTGAGCACGTCCACCGAGGCCCGCAGCCGCTTGATCCGTTCCTTGTGGGCCACGCCGAACCGCTGCTCCTCGTCGATGATCAGCAGGCCCAGGTCGGCGAAGCGGACGTCGTCGGACAGGAGCCGGTGCGTCCCGATCACCACGTCGACGCTCCCCGAGGCCAGCCCGGCGACCACCGCCGCCTGTTCCCGGGCCGAGACGAACCGGGACAGCAGCTCGACCCGCACCGGGTACGGTGCGAACCGCTCCCGGAACGTCTGGTGATGCTGGTTGGCGAGCAGGGTGGTGGGCACGAGCACCGCGACCTGGGCCCCGTCCTGGACCGCCTTGAACGCGGCGCGCAGGGCCACCTCGGTCTTGCCGAACCCGACGTCGCCGCAGACGAGGCGGTCCATGGGGACCGGACGCTCCATGTCGGCCTTCACCTCGTCGATCGCCCGCTGCTGGTCGGGGGTCTCCTCGTACTCGAACGCGGCCTCCATCTCCGCCTGCCAGGGGGTGTCGGGCCCGAAGGCCCGCCCGGGGGTGGCGAGCCGGCGGCGGTAGAGCTCGACGAGTTCGGCGGCGACCTCGGCCACCGCCGAGCGCACCCGGTTGCGGGTGCGCTCCCAGTCGGCGCCGCCCATGCGGGACAGGGTCGGGGACTCGCCGCCGGTGTAGCGCCGGACGAGTCCCACCTGGTCGATCGGCACGTAGAGCCGGTCGTTGCCGCGGTAGGCGATGCTCAGGTAGTCGCGCTCGGCGCCGCCGACGGCGCGCCGGACGATCCCCTCGTAGCGCCCGACCCCGTGGACGTGGTGCACGACGTGGTCGCCGGGCCGCAGGTCGTCGAAGGAGCCGGCGGGCGCGGCGGCCGGGGCCCGGGGCGGTCGGTGCACCCGGCGCCGCCCCGTGAGGTCGGCTTCGGCGATCACCGCGACCCGCGCCCCGGTGAGGATCACGCCCCGCTCGAGCGGCGCCGTCACCACCGAGACGCATCCCGGCGCGGCGCCGGGCCCGTCGACCACGTCGATGCCGGCGCCGCCGAGCACCTCCCGGAGGCGACGGGCCGGGCCGGGGCCGGTGGTGGCCAGCACCACCCGGTACCCGTCGGCGTGCAGGCGTCGCACCCGGTCGCAGAACGCCTCGAGGTCGCCGACCAGAGGGTCGGTGGCCACCGCGGCCACGGTCGGCGTGGCCGGGTCGGCGGCCACGTCGGTGACGGCCACGACCCCGGCCCGGGTGTGGGCGAGCAGCCGGTCGTAGTCGAGGATGAGGCGCGGGAACCCGCCGGGCGGCGGGGTGGCGTCCCAGGTGGACGCCAGCGCCCCGGCGAGCTCGGCCTCCTCGGCGGCGAGCTCGGCGGCCCGGTCGCGGCAGCGCCGGGGCTCGACGACGAGCACTCGGGCTTCGGGAGCCAGCAGGTCGGTCAGCAGGTGGTCGGCGGCGCAGAGCCACGGCAGCCACGCCTCCATCCCGTCGAAGGTCTCCCCGGCGGCGAGCCGTTCCCACACCGTGGTCCCCCACGGCGCGACGTCGCGCAGCCCGGCGGCGCGGGCCCGCACCTCCGGGGTGGGCAGGAGCTCCCGGGCGGCGAACACCGTCACTTCGTCGCGGGGGGCGCGCGAGCGCTGGTCGGCGACCGAGAACTCGGTGATCCGCTCGACCTCGTCCCCCCAGAAGTCGATCCGCACCGGGTGGGCGTCGGTGGCGCCGAACACGTCGACGATCGAGCCCCGCACCGCCACCTCGCCCCGGGCCTCCACCTGGTACTCGCGCCGGTACCCCATCGCCACGAGGCGCGCCACGAGCTCGTCGCGGTCGCAGGGGGCACCCCGGGTGACGGTGAGGGGCTCGGTGTCCTCGACGTGCGGTCCGAGTCGCTGCACCAGCGCCCGGATCGGGGCGACCACGATGCGCAGGTCCGGGTCGCGCCGGCGGAGCCGCCACATGGTGCGCAGCCGCCGCCCCATCGTCTCCAGGTTCGGCGAGACCCGCTCGAACGGCAGCGTCTCCCAGGCCGGGAACAGGGCGACCGCCTCGGGGCCGAGGAACTGGCACAGATCGTCGTACATCCGGCCGGCCATCGCCCCGGTCGGACAGGCGACCACCAGTGGGC
>CALEDW010000271.1 GCA_937949585.1 uncultured Acidimicrobiia bacterium | reverse complement strand
GGCGAGGTCGTCGCCGACGGGCCGGCCCGGCAGGTGCTGGCCGGGTCGCTGTTCGCCCCGCAGGTGCTGCGGGTGCTGCCCGGCTACCTGACCCCCGACGAGGTCGCCGCGGCGGTGGTCCCGACGTGAGCGTCCCGACGCTGCCGGCTCCCGACCCCCCCGTCGCCGCACGGTCCCGCCCCGCGCCCCGCGGCGCCCCGCACTTGGTGTACCTGCTGGTCGGCCTGGTCGGCGCGGGCGCGTTCCTCTGGCCGTTCTGGCTCCCCGCCGACGCCGCCCCGGCGCAGGCCCACTCCGGCGACGCACCGTTGGTCGCAGCGGTGGTCGGGGGGCTGGCACTCGGTGCGCTCGCCCTGGAGCTGCGCCGCGGATCGATGAACGCCGCGACCGTCGCGCTGCTCGGGGTGCTCGGGGCGATGGGCGGGCTGCTGCGGCTCCTCGACCTGCCCGGGGGCGGCAACGGGATCTTCTTCCTGGTGATCCTGGCGGGGGCTGCGTTCGGGCCGCGCTTCGGGTTGCTGCTCGGCCTGTCGGCCATGGCGATCGGAGCCGTGGTCACCGGGGGGATCGGGCCGTGGCTGCCGTTCCAGATGCTCGGGCTGGCCTGGATGGGCTCCGGCGCCGGGCTCCTCGGGCGGGCCACCGCCCGGCTGCGGCCCCGGGCCGAGGTGGCGGTCCTCGCCGTCTACGGGTGGGTGTGGGGCTTCGCCTACGGAGCGATCCTCAACCTGTGGTTCTGGCCGTTCCAGCGGGACGGCGGACCGCTGTCGTGGTCGCCCGGTCTCGGGTTCACCGAGACCCTAGCTCACTACGGGCGCTTCTACGCGGCGACGTCGTTCGCCTGGGACGCCGCCGGTGCGCTCACGAACGCGGTGCTGATCGTGGCGGTCGGGGTCCCGGTGCTCGCCGCGCTGCGCCGCCGGGCCCACCGGCTGGCGCCGGTCACGCGCTGGTGAGACCGGCGGACCCGGCGGCGCGTTCGGGGTGGTCGGCCGTCCAGGCCGCCCACAGCCGGGCGTAGCGCCCGCCCCGGGCCACGAGCTCGGGATGGGTGCCGCACTCGACGATCCCGCCACCTTCCACGACCGCCACCCGGTCGCAGCGCGCCGCGGTGGACAGGCGGTGGGCGACGACGATCACCGTTCGACCTGCGGTCAGGCGCTCCAAGGCCCGCTCCACCCGCAGCTCGGTGCCGGGATCGAGGCTGGAGGTGGCTTCGTCGAGCACCAGCACGGCCGGGTCGGCCAGCGCGGCGCGGCACAGCGACACCAGCTGGCGTTCGCCGGCCGACAGGCGTGCCCCGCGCTCGCGTACCTCGGTGTCGAACCCCTCGGGCAGCGCCGCGAACACGTCGGCGATCCCCAACGCCTCGATCGCGGCGTCGACCTCGGCGTCGGTGGCGTCGGGCCGGCCCAGGCGCACGTTGTCGCGGATCGTGCCGGCGAACAGGAACCCTTCCTGGGGGACCACCGCGATCCGGGCCCGGAGGCTGGCCAGGGTCGCGTCGCGCAGGTCGACACCGCCGTAGCGGACGGTGCCGGCGATCGGGTCGTAGAAACGCACCAGCAACTTCGCCAGGGTCGACTTGCCCGCCCCGGTCGGTCCGACCAGCGCCACCCGCTCCCCCGGCTCGATGCGCAGCGACACGTCGCGCAGCACCTCGGGCCCGAGGGGGTGCACCACCCCGTCGGTGTCGGGGGGGCCGCCGCCGTAGGCGAAGGACACCCGGTCGACCTCGAGGGTACCGGTGGGCGGTAGGTCGACGGCCCCCGGCCGCTCGGCCACGGTCGGGGACGTGTCGAGCAGCCAGAAGAGCTTGTGCAGCGCCGCGCCGGCCGACTGCACCGTGTTGTACAGCTGGCTGAGCTGCTGGATCGGCTCGAACAGGTTGTTGAGGTACAGCACGAAGGCGAGCACGGTGCCGATCGTCGCGATGCGGCGGTCGACGAGCCAGCCGCCGACCCCGATCACCACCGCGATGCCGGCGACGCCGGTGAACTCCACGAACGGGAAGTAGCGGGCGGAGATCCGCACCGTCTCGAGGTTCGCCTCGTACTGCGCCTCGTTGGTGTCGTGGAAGCGGCGGATCCAGGCCCGTTCCCGACCGAAGGCCTGCACGACCCGCACTCCTTCGAGGCCTTCCTGCAGCGTGGCGAGGTTCTGGCCGATGCGCTCCCGCACCAGCAGGTAGGCGCGGTTCGACTCGCGCCGGAACCAGCGGCTGGCCGCCACCACCGGCGGCACGATCACCAGGGTTGCCAGGGTGAGCTCCCAGCTCATCGCCGTGATCACCACCAGCGCCCCGACGAACAGCAGCGCGTTCTGCACGAACATCACCAGGCCGACGGCCACCAGCTCCTGCAGCGCGTCGATGTCGGAGGTCATGCGGGAGACGAGCCGCCCCGTCTTCTCCCGTTCGAAGAAGTCCATCGACAGGCCGAGCAGGTGCCGGAACACCCGCTCCCGCAGGGCCCGCAGGAACCGTTCCCCGGTGCGGCTCACCAGCCAGATGGCCAGGCGGCCCAGCACCAGTCCGATCACCGCCACCGCCAGGTAGGCGACGGCCACCCGGTTGAGCACGGCGGCGTCCCGGGCCAGCACCCCCCCGTCGACCCCGCGGCGCACCAGCGCGGGGCCGGCCAGCAGGCACGCGGTGTGGGTCACGAGCACCGCCACCGCGACGATCACCCGGCGCCGGTAGGGGCGCAGCATGCGCCACAGGCGCCGCAGCACCCGGCGGGCGGCACGGTGATCGAGGCGCGACTCCTCGTCGATCGGGCTGATCTCGACGTACCCGCCCCTCACCGGGCCGCTCCCTCCCCGTCGGGACGATATCAGCCGTCCTAACGGGC
>CALEDW010000270.1 GCA_937949585.1 uncultured Acidimicrobiia bacterium | reverse complement strand
CCGTCGGCGAGCCCGACGAGCATGTCGGGGCTCAGCGCGTTGCGGGCCTCGGGGCGGTTCATCGTGATCAGGACGACCGGGCCGTCCCGCTCGACGGTGCAGTGGCGGGTGCTCATCGGCAGGATCTCGCCCACGCCCCCTCCTTGTCCGGTATTAGAACACGTTCTACTGTACGGGTGCCGCCGGGCGCACCGCCGGGATGCGGGTCCCGGCGTGCGCCACCGCCGGGACCGACCACAGGGGGAACAGCGTGCAAGGCGTCGAGACGGTCGATCTCACCAACCCGGCGTCGTTCGCCGAGGGTCCACCGCACGCCTTCTACGATTGGCTGCGGGAGGAGCACCCGGTGTGGTGGCACCCCTCGGAGACGCTGTGCGCCCCCGGGTTCTGGGTGGTCACCCGTTACCACGACGTCATCGCGGTGGAGCGCGACTGGCGCACGTTCTCCTCCGGGGCCCGGGGCGCGCTGCTGGAGGACCAGCAGGCGGGTACGGAGCTGATGATGCTCAACCAGGACCCGCCCCAGCACACCCGGCTCCGCAACCTGGTGGCCCGGGCGTTCACCCCCAAGGTCATCCGCTCTCTCGAGCCGCACATCCGGGAGGCGGCCCGGCGCATCGTCGACCGGGTGGCCGGCCGTGACGAGGTGATCGACTTCGTGACGGAGCTGTCGGCGGAGCTCCCGCTGGTGGTGATCGCCGAGCTCCTCGGCATCCCGATCGAGGACCGGCACAAGGTGTTCGAGTGGTCGAACAAGATGATCGGTGCCAACGACCCCGAGTACGGGACCGGCGGGATGGAGGCCGCGAGCGCGGCGTCGCTCGAGCTGTACGCCTACGCCCAGGGCCTCGCCGACGCCCGCCGGGAGCGGCCCCTCGACGACATCGTCACGATGCTGGTGAACGCCGAGCTCGACGGCGAGCGGCTCAGCGACGTCGAGTTCAACGTCTTCGTGCTCCTGCTGTCGGTGGCCGGCAACGAGACGACCCGCAACCTCATCTCCGGGGGGATGCTCGCCCTGTTCGAGCACCCTGAGGAGTACGAACGCCTGCGGGCCGACCCGGAGGGGCTGCTGCCGACGGCCGTCGACGAGATGCTGCGTTGGGTGTCGCCGGTGCGCTACTTCCGCCGTACCGTCACGGCCGACACCGAGCTGCACGGCGTGCCGTTGCGGGCCGGCGACGCCCTCACGGTCCAGTACGCGGCGGCCAACCGCGACCCGCGGGTGTTCGACGACCCGCACCGCTTCGACGTGGGCCGCACCCCCAACGAGCACATCGCCTTCGGCGGCCGCGGGCCCCACTACTGCCTGGGGGCGGCGCTGGCCAAGGTGGAGATCGTGGCGATGTTCGACGAGATCCTGCGGCGCCTGCCCGACCTGCGCCGGGCCGGTGCGCCGCAGTACCTGCAGTCGACGCTCATCAACGGGATCCGTCACCTGCCCGTCCGGTTCACCCCCGAGCGCTGAGCGTCCCGACCGGCGACGAGCGAGGAGCGACGATGCCCGGAGGCTTCTGGTACTACGCCCAGGAGGATCCCGACGCCCTGGCGGTGGTCGATCCCGACGGCACCGAGCACACTGCCGGGGCCGTGTTGGCCCGGGCCAACCGGCTCGCCCACGGCCTGCGGTCGCTGGGGCTCGAGCGGGGCGACACGGTGGCGGCGATGCTGCCCAACGGGCTGCACCCGCTCGCGACGTACCTGGCCGCGCTGCAGATCGGCCTCTACTACGTGCCGATCAACTACCGCCTCGCCGCGCCCGAGGTCGCCTACATCCTCGCCGACGCCGAGGCCAAGGCGTTCGTCACCCACACCCGCCACGCCGCCGTCGCCGCCCGGGCGGCGACCGAGGCCGGGATCCCCGCCGCCGGCCGCGTGGCGGTGGGAGAGGTGGAGGGGTTCGGCGACCTCGAGGACTTCTGCTCCGCCCAGTCCCCCGACCTGCCCGCCGGCCGCAGCGCGGGCAGCGCCATGCACTACACCTCCGGCACCACCGGCCGGCCCAAGGGGGTGCGCCGGCGCCTGCCCGACCTCGATCCCGACACCTCCGCCGAGCTGTTCACCGCGTTCCTCGGGCTCTTCGGGATCCCGCACCGCGACGGGAACGTCCACCTGTCGACCTCGCCCAACTACCACACCGCCGTCACCACCTTCGCCGGGAACGCCCTGCACGCCGGCCACGCCGTGGTGTGCATGGACCGCTGGGACCCTGAGGAGACGCTGCGGCTCATCGAGCGGTACCGCTGCACCCACACCCACATGGTCCCCACCCAGTTCCACCGGATGCTCGCCCTGCCCGACGAGACCAAGGCCCGCTACGACCTCTCCTCGATGCGTTGGGCGATCCACGCCGCGGCGCCCTGCCCGATCGAGGTGAAGCGCCGGATGCTGGAGTGGTGGGGCCCGGTGATCTGGGAGTACTACGGTGCCACCGAGGGCGGGGGCACCCTGGCGAGCCCCGAGGACTGGCTGCGCTACCCCGGCACCGTCGGCAAGGTCTGGCCGATCAGCGAGCTGAAGATCCTCGACGACGACCGCAAGCCGTGCCCGCCCGGCACCCCCGGCATCATCTGGATGCGCATGGGCGGCCAGGACTTCGAGTACAAGGGCGACCGGCGCAAGACCGACGAGAGCCATGACGCCGAGGGGTTCTTCACCGTCGGCGACGTCGGGTACCTCAACGAGGACGGCTACCTGTTCCTCTGCGACCGCAAGTCGGACATGATCATCGCCGGGGGGGTGAACATCTACCCGGCCGAGATCGAGGGGGAGATCCTCGCCCACCCCGACGTCGCCGACGTGGCGGTGTTCGGCATCCCCGACGACGACATGGGGGAGCAGGTGAAGGCCGTGGTGCAACCCCGGGAGGGGGTGGTGCCGGGCGACGCGCTGGCGGCGTCGATCATGGACCACCTGCGGGAACGGTTGGCGAAGTACAAGTGGCCCCGCTCGATCGACTTCATCGACGAGATGCCCCGCGAGCCGACCGGCAAGCTGCTGAAGCGGCAGCTGCGCGACCCGTACTGGGAGGGACGTGACCGCAACATCTGAGGGGCCCGCCCCCGAGGCACCGCTCGTCGAGCACCACGTCCTGGAGTACCCGGGCGGCTACACGCGGTCGCTGGGACCGGCCCTGTCGGCGTTCTTCACGGGCCTGCGCGACGGGCGGCTCGTCGGGGCCCGCACCGCCGACGGTCGGGTGGTGGTCCCGCCGGCCGAGCACGACCCGCGCACCGCGGCGCCGCTGGGCGAATGGGTGGAGGTCGGTCCGGCGGGGACGGTGACGGCCTGGACCTGGGTGGCGAACCCGAAGCCCGGCAAGCACCACCTCAGCGGGCCGTTCGGGTTCGCGCTCGTGCGTCCCGACGGGGCCGACACCGCGCTCGTCGGGGTGGTCGACGCCGGTGTCCCCGAGGTGATGTCGGTGGGAATGCGGGTGGCGCCCCGCTGGGCCCGGGTCCGCACCGGGACGATCCACGATCTCGAGGCCTGGGTGCCGCTCGCCGACGGTGCCGCTCCTGCGCCCGCCCCGCCCAACGAGGCGCCCGAGGTGGGCGAGGAGCCGGTGACCCGGATCGTGTGCCCGATCCGGCTCGAGTACGAGATCAACGCCGGGATCGCCCCGAGCCGCTACCTGCGGGGCCTCGCCCAGCGGCGGATCATCGGCCAGCGTGCCCGGGATTCCGACCACGTCTACGTCCCGCCCCGGGGCTCGGACCCGATGACGGGCGCGCCCACCGAGATCGAGGTGGAGGTCGGCCAGACCGGTACCGTCACCACCTTCTGCATCACCAACATCGCCGGGCTGTCCGAGCTGGCCCCTCCGATCCCGTACGTCACCGCCCAGGTGCTGCTCGACGGCGCCGCGACGCCCTGGTTCGGCCTCGTCACCGGCTGTGACCCCACCGAGGTGCGGATGGGGATGCGGGTTCGGGCCGTGTGGTCGGAGCAGGCGGCACCCGACGCCCGCACCCTCGTCGGCTTCGAGCCGACCGGTGAGCCCGACGCCCCGTACGAGCACTGGAAGGACTACGCCTGATGCGCCGGGTGGGGATCGTGTCGTTCGCGCAGCTCACCTCCCCCCGCGAGCGGCGGCGCAACGAGGTGGAGCTCGTCATCCCGGTGGTGCAGGAAGCGGTGCGCGCCTCGGGCATCCCCAAGGCCGAGATCGGCTTCACCTGTTCGGGCAGCTGCGACTACCTCGCCGGCGGGCCGTTCAGCTTCGTCGCCGGCCTCGACGCCGTCGGTGCCTGGCCGCCGATTCCCGAGAGCCACGTGGAGGCCGACGCGGCGTGGGCGCTGTACGAGGCGTGGCTCGTGATCCGGTCCGGCGAGGCGGACTCTGCGCTCGTCTACGGGTTCGGCAAGCCCAGCCTCGGCGACGTCGACGAGATCCTCGGCCTGCAGGCCGACCCGTACACCGTGGCACCCCTGTGGCCCTCGGCCACCGACCTGGCGGCGATGGCGGCGTCCGCGGCGATCGCGGCCGGGGTGGTCGACGAGCGGCAGATGGCCGAGGCGGCGGCGGCGGCCCGCCGGGCGGGGCTGGCGAACCCGCACGCGGTGGTGGGCGAAGACGTGACCGCCGAGGAGCTGCTGGCCCGACCCGTCACCCGTCCGCCGCTGCGCGACGCCGACGTCGCGCCCGTGACCGACGGGTCGGCGGCGGTCGTGCTCGCCGCCGAGGACCTGGCCCGCCGCGTCTGTGACCGGCCGGTCTGGATCACCGGGATCGCCCACCGCATCGACACCCCGTCTCCGGGGGCCCGCGACCTCACCGATGTCGCCTCGGCCCGATCGGCCGCCGCCGCCGCCGGCGTCGGCGACGCGCCGGTGGACGTCGCCGAGCTCTCCGCCCGGCACAGCCACGAGGTGGTGCTGTTGCGCCGGGCGCTCGGCGTCGGGTCCGGCACGGTGGTCAACCCATCGGGAGGGGCACTGGTGGCCGACCCGGTGATGTCGACCGGTCTCATCCGCATCGGTGAGGCCGCCGCGGCGGTGCGGGCCGGGGACGCGGGCCGGGCCGTCGCCCACGCGGCGTCCGGCCCGGCGTTGCAGCAGAACCTGGTGTGCGTGCTGGAGGCGGACTGATGGGCGCGGTGCGCACCGCGGTGATCGGGGTCGGTCAGACGAAGCACACCGCGGCGCGCCACGACGTGACGATGGCCGGGCTGGTGCGGGAAGCGGTGCTCGAGGCGTTGGAGGACGCCGGGCTCGACTTCGCCGACATCGACGCGGTGGTCGTGGGCAAGGCGCCGGACACCTTCGAGGGCGTCGTCATGCCCGAGCTGGCGCTGGCCGACGCGCTCGGCGCGGTCGGCAAGCCGCTGCTTCGGGTGCACACCGCCGGCAGCGTCGGCGGGTCGACCGCGATCGTGGCCGCCAAGCACGTGATGGCCGGGGTCGCCGACCGGGTGCTGGTGGTGGCGTTCGAGAAGCAGTCGGAGAGCAACGCCACGTGGGGGCTCACCATCCCCATGCCGTTCACGCCCCCGCTGGTGGCCGGGGCCGGCGGCTACTTCGCGCCGCTCATCCGCGCCTACATCCGCCGTTCGGGGGCACCGTCGCACATCGGGCACCTCGTGGCGGTCAAGGACCGGCTGAATGCGCTGCGCAACCCGAAGGCCCACCTGCACCTCCCCGACATCACCCTCGAGCAGGTGGCCGAGTCGCTGCTGCTGTGGGAGCCGCTGCGCTACCTCGACACGTGTCCGTCCTCCGACGGTGCCATGGCCCTGGTGCTCGCCTCCGAACGGGCGGCCCGGTCGGCGCCCGGTCCGGCGGCCTGGGTGCACGGCACCGCGATGCGTTCGGAGCCGACGATGTTCGCCCGCCGCGACCAGGTGAACCCGCAGGCCGGGCGGGACTGTGCGGCTGCGGTGTACCGCCAGGCCGGGATCGGCGATCCCCGTCGCGACCTCGACTGCGCCGAGGTGTACGTGCCGTTCTCCTGGTACGAGCCGATGTGGCTGGAGAATCTGGGGTTCTGCGCGCCGGGCGAGGGATGGAGGCTCACCGAGGCGGGCGTCACCGGCTTCGACGGTGAGATCCCCTGGAACCCCTCCGGCGGGGTGCTCTCGTCGAACCCGATCGGCGCCTCGGGTCTCATCCGCTTCGGGGAGGCCGCACAGCAGGTGCGGGGTCGGGCGGGCGGCTACCAGGTGCCGATCCGGCGTGGGCGGGCCCTCGGGCACGCGTACGGTGGCGGCTCCCAGTTCTTCGCCATGTGGGTGGTCGGCGCCGAACCGCCGGCCTGACGCAAGGTCATCCCCAGGTCGGGGCGCCGGATCCACAGGCTGTCCACATCTGTTCCCCAACCCGATACCCGGCCGGTGTGTGCTCACGACCTGTTTGCCACGCAGCGTGTGAGCGGCGGTTGCCGAGGGTGGCAAGCGATGGTACGGTTGCGGCGACGGACGATGGATTGGGCAGGCCGGCGGTGACGATGGATGATCGTGAGGGTGCCGCGCTCACCGTGAGCACCCGTGACGCTGTGCAAATCTCGCGGCCGGGTCGACGCGCCCGGCACACGAGGCGACACCTCGGGAGCTCATCGGTGCCGCCGGGGAACCGGCCGGTCGGACCGACGCCGCTGCCCACGGGGAACCGGCAGCTGCGTCGGGTGCTGTGGCTCCTCGACGTCGCCGCGGTGATGCTCGCCTGGACGGCCGTGCTCGTGGTGCCGCACGTCCTCGACGGCGTGCAGAGCGCCGAACCCGTCCGGATCGGGCTCGCGGTCGTGCTCGTCATCGGGGCGTCGGTGCTGGTGATCGCCGGACAGGGCCTCTACCGCGCTCGAGTGTGCGGCATCCGCTCCGTCGAGATCGCCCGGCTCGGTCGGGCCTCGTTCTTCGCCGCCGCCCTCGGGTACTTCGCCGGGAACCGCCTCGGGGTCCCGATGTCGCTGGGGCGGGCCCTGGCGGCGATGGGCATCATGTTCGTGCTGCTCAACGTCGGCCGGGGGATCTACGGGACGTGGCTGCGCCGGGCCCGGACCGTCGGCCGTCACTGCCGGCCCGTGCTGCTGGTCGGCACCGGGGACGAGGCCCGTGAGCTGTACCGGCTCCTGGCCAACCACCCCGAGGTCGGGTTGCGGGTCCACGGGGTGGTGGGCAACCCCGAGGAGCTGCGCACGTGGCCCGAGGCGCCGGTCTGGCTGGGCGGTGTGCCCGACGCCCCGGCCGTCGTCGAACGCACCGGGGTGACGGGCGTGGTCGTGGCCGTGAGCGACGTCGGCTCCGTGCAGCTGAACGACCTCACGCGCCGCCTCCATGCGCTCGGGACCCACGTCCACGTCTCCAGCGGCCTGCGCGGGGTCGCCCAGCGCCGCCTGCGGCCCCTGCCGCTCGCCCACGAACCGCTCTTCTACGTGGAGCCGGTGCTGCTCTCACCCTGGCAGCAGGCGCTCAAGCGGGTGATGGACGTGACGATCGCCGTGCTGGTGCTCGTCGTCACCGCCCCCTTCCTGGCGGCGGCCGCCCTGGCCGTGAAGCTCCAGGACGGGGGCCCGGTGCTGTTCCGCCAGCGCCGGGTCGGGAGGTACGGCCGGGAGTTCACCCTGCTGAAGCTTCGGACCATGGTGCCCGATGCGGAGGAGCGCCTCGTCGACCTCACCTTCGCCAACCAGCGCACCGGCCCGCTGTTCAAGCTTGCCCAAGACCCGCGTCGCACCCGGGTGGGCCGCTGGCTCGAGCGCACGAGCATCGACGAGCTGCCCCAGCTGTGGAACGTGCTGCGGGGCGAGATGAGCCTCGTCGGTCCCCGGCCGGCACTGGTGCACGAGGCCGCCCAGTTCGACGAGCGCCTGCGGGACCGTTTCCTCGTCCTGCCCGGCATCACCGGCCTCTGGCAGGTCGAGGGACGCGAGAACCCCGAGTTCGACGTGTACCGCCGCCTCGACCTGTTCTACGTGGAGAACTGGTCGCCGGGATTGGACCTGGCGATCCTGGCCGCTACCGTGCAGGCCGTGCTCGGTCGGCTGCTGGGACCACTCCTGCACCACCACTCCCTCGCGAGCCCCCCCGAGGTGCCGCCTGCCCAAGCGTTGCCGGTCCCGGCCGAGGTCGAGGCCTCGGCGTGAACCGGGAGCACCCGCGCCCGCCGGGGCGGTCGGGTGTCGTGTTCGTAGCAGGGAACCCCTGGGACGGGAACCGGTTCCCCGACCAGCACATGGCGGAGGCGTTGTCCGCCCACCTGCCGGTCTGCTACGTGGACCCGCCGGTGCGGGGTGTGCGCTCGGGACCGCCGGAGGAGATCCGTCCCGGCCTCT
>CALEDW010000269.1 GCA_937949585.1 uncultured Acidimicrobiia bacterium | reverse complement strand
TCGCGGCCACCGCGGGCGGCAGGAGGGCGTAGTCGTCGACGTACGCCACCCCCGCCCGGGTGCCCTTGTGCTGGAAGCGGCGGGCCACACCCCCGAAGCCGGCGAGGGCCCGCCGGGCGACGTCGAGGTCGACGCCGAGGGCTCGCGCCGCGGCGATGGCCCCCATGGCGTTCTGGGCGTGGTGCGCGCCCCGGACCGCGAGGCGCACCCGGGCGGCCGGCCGGCCCGCGCACACGAGCTCGAACGACGACCCCGACGCTTCGGGGCGGTAGTCACGCCCGGAGATCTCGGCCCCGGGGTCCCAGCCGTAGGTGTGGGCGTCGGGGCGGTGCCTGCGCAGCGCAGCCGCGCCCGGGTCGTCGAGGCAGCACACGACCGGACCGTCGACGCCGATCACGAACTCGGCGAACGCGTCGCGCAGGGCCTGCGCGCTCCCCCAGCTCCACAGGTGGTCGGTCCCGACGTTGGTGACCAGCGCCGCCCGGAGCGGCAGGCGGAGGAACGTGCCGTCGCTCTCGTCGGCCTCGACCACCATCCACTCACCCTCGCCCCAGGCGGCGTTCGTGCCCACCTCGTTCAGCTCGCTGCCGATCACGAAGCCGGGTCGCCACCCCGCCGCCCGCAGGCAGGCCGTGAGCATCGACGACGTGGTGGTCTTGCCGTGGGTGCCGGCCACCCCGATCCCCCGCCGCGTGGCCACGACGCCGGCGAGCGCCTCGGCCCGGCTGAGCACCCGCAGCCCCAGCTCCCGGGCCCGCTGCAGCTCGGGGTTGTCGTCGGGCACGGCCGAGGACCGGATCACCGCATCCGCGTCATGAGGGACGCCTGCGGGATCCTGCGGGGCCGCACAGCTCACCCCGAGGAGACGCAACCGGTCGAAGCGCGGGTGCTCCCGGACGTCGGAGCCGCTCACCCGGTGGCCCATCTCGGCCAGCACGGTGGCCAGCGCGCTCATCCCCGCGCCGGCGATGCCCACGAGGTGGACACGCAGGGACCGGCCGCCGGCGAAGACGGCCCCGGCCGTTCCGGCCGGTTCCGGACCCCGGCTGCGCTCAGGACCCACCGCCGGCCTCCTCCACGAGCTCGGCGAGGCGCGCGGCGGCGTCGGGGCGGGCCAGGCCGCGTCCGGCCGCAGCCATCCGGGCCAGCCGGCCGGGGTCGGCGAGGAGCGCGTCGAGCAGCTCACCGAGCGTGTCGGGGGCGCACGCCTCGTCGTCGAGCACCACCGCCGCCCCCGCGTCGGCCATCGCCGCGGCGTTGGCCCGCTGGTGGTCACCCGCCGCGCCGGGCCACGGGACGAGCACCGCCGGAACCCCGGCCACGCAGAGCTCGGCCACCGTGAGCGCGCCGGCCCGGCACACCATCACCGCCGCGTCACGGTACAGGTCCTCCATGTGTGCCTCGAAGCCGGACACCGTCACCTCCAAGCCGCCGAGAGGCGCCGCCGCCAGCCGGGCCCGGCAGGCCTCGACGTAGCGGGCACCCGCCACGAGGCGCAGGCGTCGGTCGGTGCGGCCGGACCAGCGCTGCGCCAGGCCCAGCGCCACCTCGTTCAGGCGGGCCGAGCCGAGGCTCCCGCCGACGACGGCGACGAGCGGCGGGTACGGGGGGTGCGGGGGCCGCACCAGGTCCCGCACCGGCGCCCGTACCGGGTTGCCGGTGTGCACGGCGCCGGCGAGCGGGGTCCCGGCGAAGGCCACCGCGGCCCGGGCGCCGAGCCGAACGGCCAGGCGGTTCACCAGGCCCGGGGCGGCGTTCTGCTCGTGGACCACCACCGGCACCCGCCGCACCCGCGCCGCCAGCACCGCCGCGGCGGCGGCGTAGCCGCCGGTCCCGACCACCACCCGCGGCCGCCACCGGCGCAGCCAGGCCCAGACCCGCGCCGTGGCGACGAGACCGGCGGCCACGGCCCCGAGGTTGGCGAGCCATGCCACCGGCCCGCCGTCGCGCCGGAGGCCCCGCACCCCGACGAGCTCGATCCGGAACCCGGCGGCCGGGACCAGCGCGGCCTCGACACCTCGACGGGCCCCGACGAACCGCAGCGCGCCCGGCGGGTGCCCCCGCTCCACCAGCGCCTCCGCCAGCGCCAACGCCGGCGTGAGGTGGCCGCCGGTGCCGCCCCCGGCGATGACGGTGCGCACCCGGTCGCCGGCCGTCACCGCCTCCCCTGCGCGGCCACGTTGGTGAGGATCCCGGCCGCCAGCATGCTCACCACGAGGGCGGAGCCGCCGAAGCTCACGAACGGGAGCGGCAGCCCCGACACCGGCAGCAGCCCGACCACCATGCCCAGGTTCACCACCGCCTGACCGGTGAGCCAGGCCGTGGTGCCGGCGGCGAGCAGCATGCCGAAGCGGTCCGGGGCTCGGCCCGCGGCCCGGATACCGAGCACGGCCAGCGCCGCGAACAGCCCGACCACCGCCAAGCTGCCGATGAGGCCCAGTTCCTCGGCGATGACGGCGAAGATGAAGTCGGTGTGGGCCGCGGGCAGAAAGCCCCACTTGGCCCGTCCCGCCCCCACCCCCACGCCGAACAGGCCGCCGCTGCCGACGGCCTTGAGCGACTGGGTGATCTGGTAGCCGGCGTCGGTCGGGTCGCTCCAGGGCGACAGGAACGTGAGCAGCCGGGCCCGGCGGAACGGCACGAGCAGGAGGAACCCCGTGAGCAGCGCGGCGGCGGCCGCGGCCAGCACCGCGACGTGGCGGGGGCGGACCCCGGCGACCCAGCACACGGCCGCGGCGATGATCGCCAGCACGAGCGTGGTGTCGAGGTCGGGCTCGGCCATGACCAGCACCGCCAGCCCTGCGGTGACCACCGTCACCGGCCGCAGCACGGCCGCAGGCCGGTGCGCCTGTTGCCACCCGGCGGCACCCACCCGCGCCGCGTAGCAGAGCAGCGCGAGCTTGGCCAGCTCCGAGGGCTGGAAGCCGACGGCTTCGGTGCCCAACCAGCGGCGGGAGTCGCCCACCGTCCGGCCGATCCCGGGGACGAGCACCAGGGCGAGCAGCGCGAACGCGGCGGCGAGCAGCGGCATGGCCCGGTCGCGCCAGCGGTGGTAGTCGATGCGGTGCGCCACCCAGAACGCCCCGGCCCCGATGATCGTCCACCACGCCTGGCGTCGGAAGAAGTACCAGACGCTCCCGGTGCCGTCCACGGCGAGGACGCTGGACGCCGACAGCACCATGGCGACCCCGGTGACGCAGAGCGCACCGACCACCGCGACGAGAAGCCGGGCGGTGGCGGTCCGTGTCCACACCGGCGTGAACCGGTGCGCCGGCCGGGGCGGGTGGGGGCGGGTGGCACCCCGGAGCGGCGCGCCCCGCGGGACCGAGGCGCTCACCGCACCCGCTCCGACCGGCTCGCCCCGGTGGCCGGGGCGGCGGCGAGCCGGTCCACCGCGGCGCGGAAGGCGGCGCCCCGCTCCGCGTAGCTGTGGTACCAGTCGAACGACGCGCAGGCCGGCGAGCACAGCACCACGTCACCGGGCCGTGCGAACGAGGCGGCGAGGGCGACCGCCTCGTCCATGTCCCCGGCCCGGGCGCGCGCCAGCGCAGCCGGGAGCGGGCCCAGCGCGGCCTCGACGTCCGCCGGGTCGGCACCGATCACGACGAGCGCACGGAGGCGGTGCGCCTCGGCGCCCACCGGTCGCAGGTCGACCCCCTTGCGGTCCCCGCCGACGATGAGCACCACCCGGTCGAAGCTGCGGAGCGCGGCGAGCGTGGCGTGCGGGTTGGTGGCTTTCGAGTCGTCGACGTAGCGCACCCCCCCAGCCTGTCCAACCGTCTCCAGCCGGTGGTGGAGCCGGGGCGGCGGCGCCGCCGC
>CALEDW010000268.1 GCA_937949585.1 uncultured Acidimicrobiia bacterium | reverse complement strand
TCCTGGCGGCCAAGGGCGATCCGCCCGAGCAGGTGGAGGCGATGCACGTCGCCTGGTTCAAATCGGTGGTCCTTCAGGTTGCGCTCTGGCTGCGCGCCTACGACCTGGCAGACTGGTGAGCGTGCCCGGCCGGCGTCCGCGCCCCTCGACGGACCCGGCCGGCCCGCTCGACGAGCGGCTCGTCGACGCCCTCGGACGGCTGGCGCGTGCCGAGCGGGCCCACGCCCGGCGGATGGCGAACGGGCTGGGGCTCAGCGTGCTCCAGACCCACGTACTCGAGGAGCTGGCGGACGGGCCGGTGCCGGTCGGGCGCCTCGCCGCGGTGCTCGGTGTCCGCCAACCCACCGTGTCGGACGCCGTCGAGGCCTTGGTGCGCAAAGGTCTCGTGGAGCGCCGCGCCGGGACCGACGGCCGGTCTCGGCTCGTCGCGCTGCGGCCGTCGGGGCGGCGGCTCGTGCCCACGCTGGGGGCAGTCGCCGCGGCGCGCCGGCGGGCGGTGCGGGGCTGCGAACCCCGCGTCCAGGCCGGCGCCCTCGAGGTCGTGCTCCGCTCCATCGCCGAGCTCTGGCGTGCGGGGGCCATCGGCATCGCACGCACCTGCGTCACGTGCCGGCACTTCGAGGCCGGCCCCGGCCGGGGCCGGCCACGCTGCGCGCTCCTCGGTGAGGCGTTGCCGCCCGCCCGCTGGCGCCTCGACTGCCCCGACCACGAGGCGGCGGCATGAGCCGGGGCTACGATCCGGACGGTTGAGGCGACGGAGGGAGACCTGGTGAAGAAGCTCCTGCTGCTCGTGCTGGTGGTGGCGCTCGGCGCCGCGATCGCCTACAAGCTGCGGGAGGCGTAGGCCCGGGCCATCAGCTCGTCGCGGTAGCGAGGCGCGAACAGCGCCGGCGCACCGCCGGTGTGCCAGAACACCACCCGCGCCCCGGGTTCGATGCGCCCGTCTCCGACCCAGGTGCGGAGCGCGGCGAGGGCCTTGGCGGTGTACACGGGGTCGAGCACCAGCCCCTCGGTGCGCGCCGCGAGGATGATCGCCTCCGCCGACTCCGGGGTGGGAGCGCCGTAGCCTGCGCCGTAGTGGTCGTGGTCGACGAGGACCGCGTCCCCCGGCGCCGGGTCGGACCGCGGCGTCCCGTCCCCGGTCGCGGACGCCAGGCGGGCGACGGCCCGGTCGAGGTCGTTGCGGGTGCCGACGTCGACGCCGAGGACGCGGGTCGGCGTGCCGGCCAGCCCGGCCAGCAGGCCCGCGTGGGTCCCGCCCGAACCGTCGGCACACACCACCCAGTCGGGCGCGCCGCCGAGCTGTCCGACGAGCTCACGGGCGGCGTCGACGTAGGCACCCACACCCACGGGGGAGGCGCCCCCGACGGGGATCACGTAGGCCCGACGGCCCTCTGCCCGCACCCGCTCGCCCAGGGAGACGATCGCCGCCTCCAGGCCGTCGTAGTCGAGCGGACCCAGCGGGTGCACCACCGCGCCGAGCAGGTGATCGAGCAGCAGGTTGCCGACCGGCTCGGTGCCGGGGTCCGCCGCCAGCGCCAGCTCGCAGCGCATCCCGAACCGCACGGCCGCCGCCGCGGTCGTCCGGGCGTGGTTGCTCTGTGGACCGCCGCCGGTCACGAGGGTGTCGGCCCCTGCGGCGGAGGCGTCGGCGACGAGGCGCACGAGCTTGCGCGCCTTGTTGCCGCCGAGCGCGAGGCCGGTCTGGTCGTCGCGCTTGACCCACAGGTCGGCCAGGCCCAGCGCGGCGCCGAGCCGGGGGGCGGGGTGACAGGGCGTGGGCAGGAACGCCAAGGGCGCGCCCGCGGCCGGCGTGCCACCGCCGTCGCGGCCGGGCCGGCCGGGTGTCACGCCGCCCGGGCCGCCAGGCGGCGCCAGAGCGCCCATCCGGCCAGGCCCGCCCCGCACGCCGCGGCGGTGGCGGCCACCGCGATGGTTGGGCCCTTGGGCGGTACCGGCAGGCGGTTGCGGAGTCGCACCGGCCGGCGGAAGGTCCGGATCTCCCAGCCCCGCTCCCGGGCCGTGCGGGCCAGCTCGCGGTCGGGGTTCACCGCGCACGGGTGCCCCACCGCCTCCAGCATCGGCAGGTCGGTCACCGAGTCCGAGTAGGCGTACGAGCGGGCGAGGTCGATCCCGTCCGCGACGGCCAGCTCGCGGATCGCCTCGGCCTTGTACGGACCGTAGGCGTAGAACTCCAGCCGGCCGGTGTAGCGGCCCGCGGCGTCGACCTCGGCCCGGGTTGCGATCACCCGGTCGACCCCCAGGAACTCACCGAGGGGCTCCACCACCTCCACCGGCGCCGACGACACGATCACCACCCGCCGCCCGGCCCGCCGGTGCTCGGCGAACAGCTCGAGGGCCTCCGCGAACACGATCGGGGAGATCACGTCCTCCAGCGTCTCGCGCACGATAGCGGCGACGTGGTCGCGGGACCAGCCGCGGGTGAGCGCGAGCATCGACTCGCGCATCTTCTCCATCTTGCGCTCGTCGGCACCGACGAGCAGGAACACCACCTGGGCGTACAGCCCCTTGGCGATCGTGCGGCGCGAGAGCAGCCCCTCCCGGTAGAACGTGCGACCGAAGGCCAGCACGGAACTGCGGGCGATCACCGTCTTGTCCAAGTCGAAGAACGCCGCTTCGACCGCCACGTCCTCAGGCTAGGTCCGGACGGCGCGCGACACCGAGAAGAGGCCTCTTGATCTTCGCGGCGCGGTGTCGCTACCCTCGAGGCACTTCCCTTCGCACCTCCCCGGTCCGATCGTGGCGCGCCTCCGGCGCGCCGGGACGAGGGAGGAGCAGATGGCGCTCGTCGCGTTCTGGTCGCCCAAGGGAGGCTCCGGCACGTCGGTGGTCGCGGCGGCGACCGCGGTCGTGCTCGGCGCCCGGGAAGGGGCAAGGGTCGTCGACCTGGTCGGCGACCAGCCCGCCGTCCTCGGCCTCGGCCACGACCCCGATCCCGGGCTGGCCGACTGGATCGCCCTCGGTGCCGACGCCCCGCCCGGCGGCCCCGACGCGCTCACCGTCGAGGTGGCCGACGGGC
>CALEDW010000267.1 GCA_937949585.1 uncultured Acidimicrobiia bacterium | reverse complement strand
AGCGGGCCGAGCGGGCCGGGGCGCGCCTGGCGGCCGGGCTGCAACACCTCGACGGCGTCAGCGAGGTCCGTGGCCTCGGCCTGCTCCTCGCCGCGGAGCTGCAGCCCGGGATCGAGGCCGCCCCGATCGCCGCCGCGGCGTTGCAGGCGGGCCTGCTCGTGAACGCGGTGACGCCGAGCGCGCTGCGGCTCGCCCCACCGTTGGTGATCACCGACGACGAGATCGACGAGGCCTGCGTCCGGCTCGAGGCGGCCATCGACGCCGCCGGCACCACCGGGCCACCGCCCCGACGCCGACCGCCGCCGGTGTCACAGTGGAGGCAAGGTGACCGAGACCCGGGGCGGAGACCCGGTGAAGGAGATCCGATGAGGAACGCACGGTGACCGACGTCCTCGAGGTCGTGGACCTCACGCCGGTGCAGCTGCGCCGCGTCCTGGCGCTGGCCGCCAGCTGGAAGCAGCCCGGTGCCGCCGTCCCCCGGCTCCTCGCCGGCCGCTCGGTGGCGCTGCTCTTCGAGAAGCCCTCGGCCCGCACCCGGGTGAGCACCGAGCACGCGGTGGTGACGCTCGGCGGGCACCCCGTGGCGATTCGCGACGAGGAGGTCGGCGTCGACCGCCGCGAGACGGCCGAGGACGTCGCCCGGGTCCTGGCGACCTACTGCGCCGTGCTCGCCGCCCGGGTGCGGGACCACCGGGTGCTGGAGCGGATGGCCGCCGCCGCGGACGTCCCGGTGGTGAACCTGCTCTCCGATCGGGCCCACCCCTGCCAGGCCCTCGCCGACCTGCTCACCCTCCAGGAACAGCTCGGGGGCCTCGAGGGACGGCGGCTCGCCTACGTCGGCGACGGCAACAACGTCGCCGCGTCGCTCACCTACGCCGCGGCCCTCAGCGGCATGGAGATCGTGCTGTCGTCCCCACCCGGCTACGAGGTCGACGACGAGGTGGTCGAAGGGGCCCGCAACCTCGGCGGGCAGGTCGAGCTGGTGGCCGACCCGCTCGAGGCGGTGAGCGGTGCCGACGCCGTGTACACGGACACCTGGGTCTCGATGGGCGACGAGCACGAGGCCGACGCCCGGCGCGCCGCGTTCGCCCCGTGGCAGGTCGACGCCCGCCTGCTCGATGCCGCCGGTCCCGAGGCGGTGTTCATGCACTGCCTGCCCGCGCACCGGGGCCAGGAGGTGACCGCCGAGGTGCTCGACGGACCGCGCTCGGTGGTCTGGCGGCAGGTCGACAACCGGATGCACGCCGTGCGGGCGCTCATCGGTGTGCTGGTGGAGGAGCGCTGATGGCCGCCTCGAAGCCGCAGCGCCAGCACCGCATCGCTCGCCTGCTCGAGGAGCAGGTGATCTCCAGCCAGGCCCAGCTGGTGGAGCTGCTCGCCGCCGAGGGGATCCTGGCCACCCAGGCCACCGTGAGCCGCGACCTGGAGGAGCTCGGCGCGGTGAAGGTCCGTATCCCGGGCGGGGCCATGGCCTACGCCATGCCCGAGCACACCCGCGACGCGGCGCCCGCCGACGAGCACCTCCGGCGGGTGCTCACCGACTTCGTGGTCGAGGTCGCCCACAGCGGCAACCTCGTGGTGCTGCGCACCCCGCCGGGGTCGGCCCACGTCGTCGGCTCGGCGCTGGACCGGGCGGGCCTGCCCGACGTGCTCGGGAACGTCGCCGGCGACGACACGCTGCTCGTGGTGTGCGCCGAGGGCAGCGGCGGAGGTGAGGTGGCGGCCCGCCTCGCCCGCCGGGCCGGGCTGTGACCGCCGACGCAGCCGCGCCGGCGGCGCCCACCGGGGCCGCCGGCCGGGACGACGATCGGGAGGAGACCTGCACATGAGCGACGCGCACCCCGGTGTCCGCAAGGTCGTGCTCGCCTACTCCGGCGGCCTCGACACCTCGGTGGCGGTGCGCTGGATGATCGAGCACTGGGGGGTGGAGGTCGTCGCGCTGGCGGTCGACGTCGGCCAGAGCCCCGGCGCCGACACCGCGGCGTGGGAGACGATCCGGCACCGGGCGCTGGCCGCCGGGGCGGTCGCAGCCGAGGTGGTCGACGGGCGGGAGGAGCTGGCCGCCGGCTTCGTGGCCCGGGCCGTCAAGGCCAACGCCCGCTACGAGGGTCGCTACCCGCTCGTGTCGAGCCTCAGCCGCCCGCTCATCGCCCGGCACCTGGTGGCCGCCGCCCGCCGCCACGGGGCCGACGCAGTGGCGCACGGCTGCACGGGGAAGGGCAACGACCAGGTACGCTTCGAGGTCAGCCTGCGGGCGCTCGCCCCCGATTTGCGGATCCTGGCGCCGGTCCGGGACTGGGGGCTCACGCGGGCCGACGCCATCCGCCTCGCCGGGCAGTGGGCGATCCCCATCACCGCTTCCCTGGAGGTCCCGTACTCCATCGACGAGAACCTCGCCGGCCGGGCGATCGAGTGCGGCGCGATCGAGGACCCGTGGGCGGCGCCGCCGGCGGAGATCTGGGAGCGCACCGCCGAGGTCGCCGACGCCCCGGCACCCAGCGAGGTGGTGCTCGGCTTCGAGCGGGGCGTGCCGACCACCCTCGACGGGGACCCGGTGGCCCTCCACGAGCTGCTGCCCCGCCTCGACCGGATCGCCGGCGCCTACGGCGTCGGGCGCATCGACATGATCGAGAACCGCCGGGTGGGCATCAAGAGCCGGGAGGTCTACGAGTGCCCGGGGATGCTCACCCTCATCGACGCGCACTCGGATCTCGAGGCCCTCACCTTGGAGCGCGACGTGATGCACGAGAAGCAGCGGCTCGAGGGACGCTGGGCGGACCTGGTCTACGACGGGCTCTGGTACTCCCCGTTGCGCGAGGCCCTCGACGCGTTCATGGAGGAGACCCAGCGCCACGTCACCGGTGAGGTGCGGGTGCGGCTCGAGCCCGGCCGTGCCGCCGTGGTGGGACGGCGGGCGCCGCGGGGCCTGTACGACTACGCGCTGGCCACCTACGAGGCGGACGACGCCTTCCGCCACGCCGACGCCGCCGGGTTCGTGCGGCTCTGGGGCCTCTCGGTGGAGACCTGGGCCCGCCGGCAGCGCCGCGAGGAGCCGGCGGTGCCCGAGCCGGGGGAGCGGCCGTGAGCGACGGCGGGCGCCCGTTGTGGCACGGGCGGCTGGGTGACCGGCCGGCCCCGGAGCTCATGGGCTTCACCGCCAGTCTGGGGATCGACCGCCGCCTGGGCCCGGACGACGTGACCGGCACCGAGGCCCACGTGGACATGCTCGCCGCCGTGGGGCTGCTCGACCCGGCCGAGCACCGGGCCGTGCGCGACGCGCTGGCGCAGGTGCGCACCGAGCTGGAGTCGCACACCTTCACGTTCGCGCCCGGCGACGAGGACATCCACACCGCGATCGAGCGGCGGGTCACCGAGCTGGCCGGCGCCGCCGGCGCCAAGGTGCACACCGGGCGCAGCCGCAACGACCAGGTGGCCCTGGCGCTACGGCTCTGGGTGCGCCGCGAGGGCCGGGCCCTGGCCGCCGGGGTGCACGGCCTGGCCACGGTGCTCGTGGATCGGGCCGGGGAGCTCGACGACGACGTGTACCTGCCCGGGTACACGCACCTGCAGCACGCCCAGCCGGTCCTGCTCGCCCACCACCTGCTCGCCCACGCCTGGGCCCTGGGCCGGGACTTCGACCGCCTCCGCGACGCGCTGGCCCGGGCCGAGGTGTGCCCGCTCGGTGCCGGGGCCCTGGCCGGCTCGAGCCTGCCCCTCGATCCCGACCACGTGCGGCGGACGCTGGGCTTCCCGCTCCGGTTCGAGAACTCCCTCGACGCCGTGAGCGACCGCGACTTCGTCGCCGAGCTGCTGTTCGTCATCGCCCTGTGCGGGGTGCACCTCTCACGCCTCGGTGAGGAGGTCGTGCTGTTCACCAGCGAGGAGTTCGGGTTCTGGCGCCTCGACGACGCCTGGGCGACCGGGTCCTCGATGCTGCCCCAGAAGAAGAACCCCGACGTCGCCGAGCTCGCCCGCGGCCGGGCCGGGCGACTCATCGGTCGGCTCACCGGGGTGCTGGCCACGCTGAAAGGGCTGCCCCTCGCCTACAACCGGGACCTGCAGGAGGACAAGGAGCCGCTGTTCGACGCCGTCGACACGCTCGCCGGCGCCCTGGCGGCGCTCGCCGGGCTCATGCGCACGGTGAGCTTCGACGCGGAGCGGATGCGGGCCGCGGCCGACTCTCCGTTCGCAGCGGCGACCGACCTCGCCGAGCTGCTCGTCACCCGCGTGGTGCCGTTCCGCGAGGCGCACGCCACGGTCGGGAACCTGGTGCGCCAGGCGCTGGAGCGGGGCATCCCCTTCGGCGAGCTGGTCGCCGCACAGCCCGGCCTCGGCGACGAGGCCCGCTCGCTGCTTCAGCCCGGCGCCGCCGTGCGCCGCCGCCGCAGCCCCGGTGGCGCCGGACCGCAGCCGGTCGGCGCCCAGCTCAGCGCGGCCCGGGACCTGCTGCGCCGGCAGCGGGCGTGGCTGGAGTCGGCGCCGGGCTGAGCGCCGGCGACGGCCGCTCGAGGCGGGCCACGCTCAGGACGAGCGCGCCCACCGCCGTGGCGTAGGCCGCCCAGCCGGCGGCGTAGGCGACCCGGATGCCGAAGAACAGCGCGATCACCACCGCCAGGACCGAGGCGCAGACCGACATCGCCCCGTTGATCCCCCACAGGAACGCCGTCGGCGCGTCCGGCCGGCGGGCCGCGGTGCGCATGCCGATCGCGAAGGGCATCCCCATCACGAACGCGGCGGGGGCGAGCAGGGCCATCGCCAGCGCGATGCGCCCGGGCGTCGGGAACGCCGCGCTGGCACCGATCACCCTGGGGGTGACCCAGCCGGTCACCCCCACCACCACGAGCAGGGCCGCGCCGACCGCCGGCAGCCGCACGGGGGCCTCGGGGCGGGCGATCCGGCCGACGGCGGTGCTGCCGAGCCCGGCGGCGAGCAGCACCGTGAACAGCACCACGGTGAGCGCGTAGGTGGGGTGACCGAGGTAGATGCTCAGACGCTGCAACTGGGCGATCTCGACGAGGAGGAACCCGAGGCCGATCCCGATGAAGTAGACGTAGTGGGGACCCATGCCGCGGTGCTGGGAGCGGTCGGTGGCCCGGACGATCGGCACCACGATGAACCCGACGGCGAGGGCCAGCACGCTGAGGGCGAGCAGGCCCAGCACCAGCACCGGGCGGGTGACCAGGCTGTCGCGCAGGATCGCCGGGGAGAACGCGGTGCGCAGGTCGGCCATCTGGAAGAAGAACGGCCGGTCGTCGTCGGGCGGGGAGAGGTCCTCGCGGAACCGGCCGAGGGCGGGCTCGGGGCCGCCGGGCGCGGCGAGGTCCGCCAGCACCGGGTCGGCGGCCCGCCGGGGCGTGAGCAGCGTGTGGAACCCGAACCGGCGACTCACCCGCTCGAGTCGTTCCACCTCGCCGGGGCGCAGGGGACGGGTCGAGACGAGCAGCGTGGCGACGCTGAGGCGACTGCCGGGACCGCCGTCCTCGGCGATGAACAGGTGGCGGCGAGGATCGCGCACCCCACGGTCGGTGAGCGCCCGGGCGGCCAGGCCGACGGTGCGGTACGTCTCGAGCGGACGGTCCCAGCCCGGGAGGCGGTACCAGCGGGAGATCGACAGCAGGCCCCCGGGTGCCAGCCGGTCGAGGTAGGTGGCGAACGCCTCGCGGGTGTAGAGCGCGTTCTCGCTCAGCGCGAACGCCCCGGCGGCGGTGGCCGCCCAGGTGTCGATCAACGAGATCTGGATGATGTCGAAGCGCCGGTCGGTGCGGGTGAGCCACGCCCGCCCGTCCTCGGTGACGAAGCCGACACCCGGCCGCCGATCGAGGTTGCCGGTGTAGTTCCCGTAGACCCGGTTCGTGACCCGCAGCACGTTCGGGTTGATCTCGATGCCGACGACGCGACGGGCCCCGAACCCGATCCCGGCGAGCACGTCTCGGCCGCCGCCCACCCCGATCACCGCCACGTCGCCCCCGCGGCCTCGCAGGTGGTGCCCGAGGAAGTGCACCTCGCGGCGCAGCCGGGCCGGCACCGCCGGGCTCCCGTCCCAGCGGGTGAGCTGGGTCCCGGCCGTGGCGTCGATGACCAGGTTCCGCTGCGGGCTGTCCGTCCCCCGCGGCAGGTCCCGCCCGAAGAGCCACGGGTCGACGGTCACCCGGGAGAACGAGTTCCAGGTGTCGTACTCGTGCACCCGGTCGCGGGCCTCCTTCGTCCACCAGATGCGGATGAGCGGGCGGCTGTCGGCGTGCAACAGCCGGTTGCCGAGGGCGAGCCCACCGATGGCGGCGGTGGCGAGCAGCGCCGCCCCGAGACGGCGCGGGAGGCGCGGCGCGTGCAGCGTGTCCGGGGTCCAGGCAAACGCGACCGCCCCGGCGGCCGCCACCGCCCCCACGGCCACGATCGCGCTCGGACCGTCGAGCGGGCCGAGGATCGCCACGATGGCCGGGCAACCGGCCGCCGCCCCGGCGAGGTCGGCGGCGTACAGACGGTGCACCCGGGCCGGGAACCGGGTGAGCGCCAGGCACACCACCACCCCGCCGAGGGTGAACGGTACGGCGACGAGGGCGCAGGTGGCCAGCACCGAGGCGACCCCGCCGGGGGTCAGGCGGGGGGTGAACGGGATGGCCAGCAGCGCCACCAGGCAGACGGGCACGGAGACCCCGAAGGCCAGGGCGTAGCGGAAGCACTGGGCGCGCACCCCGACGGCCGGGAACCGCCGCGGCTGCAGATGGACCCACAGCGCGCCGGCGGTGGTGCCGAACAGCGCCAAGGAGATGGCGACGAACGCGAAGTGGTACCACATCGTCACGCTGAAGATCCGGGTGAGCCCGATCTCCAGCATGAGCGTCGCCGCGGTCACGAACGCGAGCCCCACGTAGATCCCGGCGTCGGGCCGTGCCTCGGTCCCCGCGACGGTGCTCATCCCCACGTCCACCCCCCGGCGGGGAGCGTAGCGACGCCGCCCGCCGGGCGGGCCACACTGGAGGGGTGCGGGTCACCGTCGCCCGGCTCACCCCCCTCGACCGGTCCTGCTACGACCGGCCGGTCGCCGAGCTCGCCCCCCGGCTGCTCGGCACGCTCCTCGTCCGCCGCGAAGCGGACGGGTCGCTGACCGCCGCCCGCCTCGTCGAGGTGGAGGCCTACGGCGGCGCCGACGATCCCGGCAGCCACGCCCACCGGGGCCGGACCCGCCGGAACGCCACGATGTTCGCCGGTCCCGGCCTGCTGTACGTGTACTTCACCTACGGGATGCACTGGTGCGCCAACGTCACCGCCGCCGCGCCCGAGGGGGAGGGCGCAGCGGTGCTGCTCCGGGCCGGTGCGCCGGTGGCGGGGCTGGAGGCGATGCGGGCCCGCCGGCCGGGGGCCCGCACCGACCGGGAGCTGTGCGCGGGGCCGGCCCGGCTCGCTGCGGCGCTGGGGATCACCGGCGAGCTCGACGGGCTCGACTGCTGCTGTGGGAACGGACCGGTGTTCCTCGCCGACGACGGCACCCGGCCGCCGGCCCGCCCGGGACGGTCACGTCGGGTGGGGCTCGGGCCGGGCCGGGGGGAGGCGATCCGCTGGCGCTGGTACGTGCGGGGTGACCCGCACGTGAGCCGCGCCCGCGCCCGGTGAGCCCCGCCGGTCGGCGCGTCGCGGCGCGCACGGCGGGTACGGCAGCGCTCGCCGTGCCCGGCGCGTTCGTCGCCGCGGCGGCGTGGTCGCGCCGCTGGCTCTCCGACGACGGGTTCATCGCGCTGCGGGTGGTGCGGATGGTCACCAGCGGTCACGGCCCCGTGTTCAACGCCGGCGAGCGGGTGGAGGCCGCCACCAGCCCCCTGTGGGTCGGCCTCCTCGCCGCCGCCGACGTGGCCACCCCGGTGCGCCTGGAATGGCTCGCCGTGCTGCTCGGGATCGCAGCGACCGTGACCGGGTTGGCGCTGGCGGTCGCCGGGGCCGCCCGACTCTGGGGCGGCGGGTCCCCGGTCGAGAGGCCGGTGGTGCTGCCCGCCGGCGCGCTCGCCGCCGCCGCCTACCCGCCGCTGTGGGACCACGCGAGCGCCGGCCTGGAGACCGGGCTCGTGGTCGCCTGGATCGGCGCCTGCACGTGGGCGCTGGCGGGTTGGGCCCGGGGGCGGGCCGAGCGGGTGCCGGCGGTGATGGCGGTGCTGCTCGGGCTCGGCCCGTTGTTGCGTCCCGACCTCGTCGTGGTGGCGGCGGTGCTGGTGGTGGCGGTGCTGATCGGCACCCGGGCGGGCCCGGGCCGCAGCGGTGCGGGGGAGCGGGTGCGGGTGGTCGCGGTCGCGGCGGTGCCGGCGGCGACGCTCCAGCTCGCCCGGATGGGCTGGTACGCCACGGTCGTGCCGACACCGGTGCTGGCCAAGGAGGGCGGCCGGGCATGGTGGGCGCAGGGATGGCGCTGGCTCGCCGACGCCGCGGGCCCGTACCGGCTGTGGGTGCCGGCGGCGATCGGCGGGGCGCTGCTGGTCACGCTGGCGGTCCGCACCGGGGTCCCGGCCCGGGTGCGCCTCGTCGGCGGGGCGCTCTGGGTGGCCGGGCTGCTGTGGCTCGCCGCGATCGTGCGCGCGGGCGGTGACTTCATGCACGGCCGGCTGGCCGTCCCGGCACTGGTGCTCCTGGCCGCCCCCGTCGCG
Organism: uncultured Acidimicrobiia bacterium; assembly: GCA_937949585.1. Lineage (GTDB taxonomy): Bacteria > Actinomycetota > Acidimicrobiia > IMCC26256 > CALEDW01 > CALEDW01. The sequence continues at coordinate 354 of CALEDW010000267.1, read as the reverse complement.
GCCGTGCCGCTCCCGACCCGCGGGTGGCGAGCGAAACCGGGGCCCGGCGTCGCGGGCGCGGTCGTGGTCGCCGGGCTCACCGGCCTGGCCGTCTGGGCGCTCGTCGTGGCGGCAGGGGCCCGTCCACCGGCCCCCGACCTGCGCCGCGCGGTCAACGACGTGCGGGCGTTCAGCGTCGCGCTCACCGGGCGGGCCCACCCGGTGACCCTCGCCGACTGGGGGGCGGGCCCCGGGGGCCCGTGGCGCTTCCGGGCGGTGTCCGGCGTCGAGCTCTACGACGGGCTGCGACCGGCGCAGGTGAGGGGCCGTGCGGTGCGGCCCCGACCCGGGCTGCGCACCCCGACCACGGTCGCC
>CALEDW010000266.1 GCA_937949585.1 uncultured Acidimicrobiia bacterium | reverse complement strand
GCGGTCGTCTTCTTCGCGCTCGACGCCTTCGCCGCGGACTTCCGGGCCGTGCTCTTGCGGGCGGGCGCTTTCTTCGCCGTGGCCTTCCGGGTCGTCTTCTTCGCGGTCGTCTTCTTCGCGGTCGTCTTCTTCGCGGTCGTCTTCTTCGCGGTCGTCTTCTTCGCAGTCGACGTCTTCGCCGTGGACTTCCCGGCCGTGCTCTTCTTCGTCGCCGTCGCGCGCTTCGCCGGGGACTTCGCCGCAGCCGTGCGCGTGGCCTTCTTCACCGGGGGCACGAGTCACCACCTACCTTTCGTCTCGGACAGCAACGCTGCGCGACGACCCCGGTCGTTCACCCATGCGGACGCATCACCGGAGCGGTCGTCGACAGCTGCGTGCAACGGCGCTTCCTGCAGTTGAACTGCGCGCGTGCGCATCTGACACGCTCCGCCACAGCCCCCATCGCACGTCGTCATGCAATCGCATTGCAGCGCGCCCGTCAAGCATTTCGCGCACGCGTCCTCCGCGACGAACGCCACGGCGCGCGACACGACGCGCGCGACACGACGCGCGCGACGCGATGATGCGTGACCGTGGACGCGCAGCTGCCCGACGCCACCTACGACGTGATCGTGGTCGACGCCGCCCGCGACGGCGACGTCGTACGTCTCTCGATCGTCGTGACCGCCGGCCCGCACAAGGGGGTGGTCGCCACGCTGCGCCGGCCCGCCCGCGTACCGGGCGAGGATCCGATCGGCCTGCTCGGGACCCCCGGCCGTCTGCAGGTCGTCGAGGGCCGACCACACCTCCGGCTGGAGGGCGGCTGAGCCCGGACGCGCCGAGCGGTGGCGGACCCGGAGGTCCGCCACCGCTTCGCAGCAGCCCCGAGCAGATTCGAACTGCCGTTACCGCCTTGAGAGGGCGGCGTCCTAGGCCGCTAGACGACGGGGCCGCACGCTCGGGGGGGAGGACTCGAACCCCCAACGACAGGGCCAGAACCTGTTGTGTTGCCGATTACACCACCCCCGAAGGGCGACGTCAGTGTAGCGGCTGGGCCCCGACGTCACCGACCCGGGCCCGGGCGGCGCGCAGCCGTGCCAGGGTGCGTTCCCGCCCGAGCAGCAGCATCGCCTCGAAGAGCGGCAGGCCGCGTGGACGACCCTCCACCGCCGCGTACAAGGCGGGCATCACCTTCCGGGGCAGCAGCCCGAGGGCCCGGACCACCGGCCGCAGGTCGACCCCGTCCGGGGTCCACTCGCAGCGCTCGAGGTGGTCGATCACCGCGTCGAGCAGCTCGGCCACCCGCTCGGTGGCCGCCAGCCGCCGGCAGCCCTCGTCGTCGGGCTCCAGCTCGTCGTCGGTCACGAACAGGAACTCCATCTGCTCGGCGAGCTCCACGAGCGTCGCCGAGCGCTCCTGCCCGAGCGCGGCGCCGGCCCGCACCAGGTCCGGCTCCGCGTCGGGATGGCGGTCCTCGACGAACGGCCGCACCTGGGTCACCAGCTCGTCGAGGGACAGGCGACGCATCCACTCGCCGTTCAACCAGGTGAGCTTCGTCTCGTCGAAGATCGCGGCCGAAGGGTTGACCCGGTCGAGCTCGAACGCGGCCACCAGCTCGTCGCGGTCCAGCACCTCGCGCCCGTCGGGCGGCGACCAGCCCAGCAGCGCGAGGTAGTTCACGAGCGCCGCGGCCAGGTACCCCCGGTCGCGGTACTCCTCCACCGCCACCGCACCGTGCCGCTTGCTGAGCTTGGCCCGGTCGGGACGCAGGATCAGGGGCAGGTGCGCGTACCGAGGCTCGTCGTCCGCCCCGAGCGCCCGGCGGATCGCCAGGACCCGGTGCGTGGAGTCGAGCAGGTCCTCACCGCGGATGACGTGCGTGATGCCCATGGCCAGGTCGTCCACGGCATTGGCGAGGAAGAACAGCGGCGTGCCGTCGGCCCGCACGATCACGAAGTCCGACACCGTCGCCCAGTCGACACTCACGGGACCCCGCACCAGATCGACGAACGTGCTGGTGCCTTCGTCGGGAGTGCGGAAGCGGATCGTGACCGGCCGCCCCTCGGCCCGCAGCGCCTCCCGCTGGGCCGGGGTGAGGTCGCGGGCCCGCCCGTCGTAGCCGGGCGGCAGGCCCGCCCGCCGGCGGGCCTCGTGCATCTCCTCGAGCTCCTCGGGGGTCTCGAAGGCCTCGTAGGCCGCGCCGGTGGCCAGCAGGTGGTCGACCGCCTCCCGGTAGGCAGCCCCCCGCCGGCTCTGGCGCACCGGGTCCTCGTCCCAGTCGAGGCCCAGCCATCGGAGCGTCTCCAGGATCCCGGTCACCCAGGCCTCCCGGGTCCGGCTGGTGTCGGTGTCCTCGATACGGACGAGGAACACCCCGCCGTGATGCCGGGCGAACAGCCAGTTGAACAGCGCGGTGCGGGCCCCACCGACGTGCAGCGAGCCGCTCGGCGCCGGGGAGAACCGGACCCGGACCGCGCTCATCTCGCCACGGACCGGGCCATCGCCTCCCGCAGCTCGACGAGGTGCCCGGCGAGCTCGGCGAGCGGGAGGCGCAGCAGGCCGGGAGGTACCCGGTCGACCACCTCGCGCCGCAGCGCCCAGTCCTCTGCCGCGCCCCGGACCAGGTCGGGGCGCCACTCCCGCACCTCGTCCGGCGCCTCCCCCGCGTAGCCGAGCAGCTCCATGGCGAACTCGACGTCGTCGGGCACGGGGGCCCGGCCGACCACCGCGGCCCGCTTCGCGGCGAGCTCGGCCACCACCGCCAGCGCGTCCTCGGCCCGCTCGTGCTCGGCAAGGGCCAGGTCGGGGCGGCGGCGCTCGGCGAGCGTCCAGGCGTACCCCACGTTCGGCCCCGGCGTCCCGAGCAGGTCACCGCGGGGCTGGCGGGCACCCAGCTCGCCGGGGCGGCCGGGACGCCAGCGCGTCGGCGGGGGCAACCGCACCCCGGGGGCGAGGTTCTGGGCCTGCCGGGGGCGCTCCCGGTAGGTGACGGGGACGAACGGCATCGTGGGCACCCTGGACCCCCTACCTGCGGGTCTCGGCGCGCAGTAGCCCGTACACGAGCGAGTCGCACAGCGCCTGCCAGCTCGCCTCGATGATGTTCTCGCTCACCCCGATCGTCGTCCAGGTGGCGTCCCCGTCGGTGCTGTCGAGCAGCACGCGGGTGACGGCGCCGGTCCCTTTCTGGGTGTCGAGGACCCGCACCTTGTAGTCGGTGAGGTGCAGGTGCTCCAGGGCGGGGAGCCGGGGACCGATCGCGGCCCGGAGCGCCCGGTCGAGGGCATGGACCGGCCCGTTCCCCTCGGCGGTGGTGATGATCCGCTGCCCGTCGACCCACACCTTGATCGTCGCCTCCGTGCGCACGCGGGGCTCGCCGCCGGGAACTGCCGGCGCGGCGGGGTCGGTGTCGTCGCAGATCACCCGGAACGACTCCACCCGGAACCAGGGTTGCCGCCAGCCGGCGGCCCGGCGCATGAGCAGTTCCAGCGAGGCGTCGGCGACCTCGAAGTGGTACCCCTCGTGCTCGAGGCGCTTCAAGGTGTCGACCACCTCGTTCACGGTGGGCCCGTCGAGGTCGAGGCCGAGCTCGGCGGCTTTCAGCACCACCGAGGACCGGCCGGCGAGCTCGGACAGGACGAACCGGGTGCCGTTGCCGACCAGCTCGGGGCGCACGTGCTCGTAGGCGTCGGGACGCTTGGCGATCGCGCTCACGTGCAGCCCGGCCTTGTGGGCGAACGCCGAGGGACCCACGTAGGGCGCCTGGGGGTCGAGTGCCATGTTCACCAGCTCCGCCACGTGGTGGGCCACCGGGGTGAGCCGCTCGAGGCGCTCGGCGGGGATGGTGGGGATCCCCATCTTCAGGGTGAGGTCGGCGATGATCGTGGTGAGGTTGCAGTTGCCGGTACGCTCCCCGTAGCCGTTGATGGTCCCCTGCACCTGCACCGCGCCGGCCCGGACGCCGGCGATGGCGTTGGCGACCCCGCAGCCGGTGTCGTCGTGGAGGTGCACCCCGATGCCCGGCCCACCGGCGAAGCAGCGCACCACTTCCGCGACGATGGCCTCCACCTCATGGGGCAGCGAGCCGCCGTTGGTGTCGCAGAGCACGAGCCGCTCGGCGCCGGCGTCGGCCGCCCGCTCGAGCACCGCCAGCGCGTAGTCGGGCGCGGCTTTGTAGCCGTCGAAGAAGTGCTCGGCGTCGAAGAACACCCGTCGCCCCCGGTCCCGCAGGTGGGCCACGGAGTCGGCGACCATCTCCAGGCCCTCCTCGAGGCCCACCCCGAGCGCCTCACGCACGTGGTAGTCCCAGGCCTTGCCGACGATGCAGACGACGGCCGTCCCGGCCCCGAGGAGGGATCCCAGCGTCGGGTCGTCCTCGGCCCGGCCGCCGGCCCGCCGGGTCATCCCGAAGGCCACCAGCTCGGCGTGCTCCAGCCGGAGCTCACCGGGGGCCCGGGCGAAGACCTCGTCGTCCTTGGGGTTGGCCCCCGGCCATCCGGCCTCGATGTAGTCGACCCCCAGCCAGTCGAGCTGCTCGGCGATCCGCAGCTTGTCCTCCACGGTGAGGGAGATCCCCTCGAGCTGGGATCCGTCCCGCAGGGTCGTGTCGTAGATCTCGACGCGGTGAAGCCGCTCAGACATGCTCGCACCAGTCCTTGTAGGCATCCACCCGTCCCCGCACCGCCCGGGTGAACTCGTCGGCGATGGCGAGCGTCTTCGGGCCGGGACAGGGGATGGGCCGGTCGTCGACGGAGTTCACCGCTGAGACCTCGGCCGCGGTGCCGCACACGAACATCTCCTCCGCCGTGTACAGGTCGCTGCGGGCGAGGAACTCGCTGCGCACCTCGAGGCCGAGGTCGCGGGCGATGGTGGTGACGGAGTGCGCGGTGATCCCCTCGAGGGCCCCGGCCGCCATCGGGGGCGTGAGCAGCACGTCGCGTCGGGCCACGAAGATGTTCTCGCCGGTGCACTCGCTCACGAACCCGGCGGCGTTCAACATGATCGCCTCGTCGTACCCGGCCTTGAGCGCCTCCACCTTGGCCAGCGAGGAGTTCACGTAGTTGCCGGTGGTCTTGGCCGCCGGGGGCATCGTGTTGTGGTCGTGACGGGACCACGACGAGATCTTCATCCGCACCCCCCGGGTGAGCGCGTCGTCGCCCAGGTAGGCCCCCCACGGCCAGCAGGCGATCGCCACGTGCACCTCACAGGGCAAGGTGTTCAAGCCCATCTCCCCGTAGCCGTAGAAGGCGATGGGTCGGATGTAGCAGGAGGCCAACCCGTTCACCCGCACCGTCTCCTTGACGGCCGCGACCAGCTCTTCGACGGTGTAGGGGATCTCCATCATGAGGATCCGGGCCGAGGCGAAGAGCCGCTCGATGTGGTCGGTGAGCCGGAACACCGCCGGACCCCGCTCGGTCTCGTAGGCCCGGATGCCCTCGAACACGCCCATCCCGTAGTGCAGGGAATGCGTGAGCACGTGGATGCGGGCCTCGGCCCAGGGCACGAGCTCCCCGTCCATCCAGATATTCTCGGTCGGTTCGATCGGCATGGCTACACCTTCGCGGCCACGGTCGCGGCGATGCGCGACCCGATCTCGGCGGTGGTCCCGGTCACATCCTCGCAGGCCGCCAGCGCGGCCCGGATCCGCTCGGCGGCGGCCTCCTCCCCGAGGAACTCCAGCATGAGCACCGCCGAGGCGATCGCGGCCCGGGGATCGGCCCGTCCCGTGCCGGCGATGTCGGGGGCCGAGCCGTGCACCGGCTCGAACAGCGACGGGCCGGTGCGGTCGGGGTTGAGGTTGGCCGAGGCGGCCCGGCCGATCCCGCCCGAGACCGCGCCGGCGAGGTCGGTCAGGATGTCGCCGAAGAGGTTGTCGGTGACGATCACGTCGTAGCGTTCGGGTCGCTCCACCAGGTGGATGCACGCGGCGTCGACGTGGTCGTAGGCGACCTGCACGTCGGGCCAGCCCGGCGCCAGCTCCTCGACGCAGCGTCGCCAGAGGTCGCCGGCGTAGGTCAACACGTTGGTCTTGTGCACCAGGGTGAGGTGCCGCCGGGCCCGCCGCCGGGCCAGGTCGAACGCGAAGTGGACGCAGCGCTCCACCCCGTACCGGGTGTTGACCGATCCCTGGGTCGCCACCTCCTGCGGCGTGCCCCGTCGCAGCGAACCGCCCTCGCCGACGTAGGGGCCCTCGGTGTTCTCCCGCACGACCACGAGATCGACACCGCCGTTGTGGCGGTTCGGCGCGCCCTGGAACGGGCGGAGGTTCACGTAGAGGTCGAGCTCGAAGCGCAGACGCAGGAGCAGGCCGCGCTCGAGCACCCCCGCCGGGACGTCGGGTGAGCCGACGGCGCCGAGCAGGATCGCGTCGCAGGCCCGCAGGTCGGCGAGCACCTCGTCGGGCAGGACCTCCCCGCAACGCAGGTAGCGGCCTGCGCCCAGGTCGTGGGTCACCACGTCGAGGGCGACACCCGCCGCCTCCACGCAGCGCAGCGCCTCGGCGACCACCTCCGGCCCGATCCCGTCGCCGGGAACGACGCCCACCCGGTGGGTCATTGGATGCTCGCTCCTTCACGAAAAAGACCGTCCACCGGGGTGGACGGTCGCGGCGGACGCCGGGGCGGCGCCCGCCTACCCGATGATCGCGATCGTGCCGGACGGCAGCACGGCCGACAGCCTAGCGCCGCGCCGCCGCTGCCGCGACACCGGCGTCCCGGCAGGCACCGACGGCGCCACCCACCACGGCGGCGTGCCCGCTCACGCGACGACCGCCCGCACCCCGGCCCTTCGCTACGATCCCGCCACGCGGTGAACATCGTTCACCACGTGGGAGGGGGGATCGTGGCGAGACGGCTCGCGGCGGCGGTGCTCACGGTGGTGCTCATCGGTGCGGCCACGGCGTGCTCGGAAGGGGCGCCGGAGCGCCGCGGGGGTACCGGTGACGGCGGCGGGATCCCCGGCGCGCCCACGTGCGGCGACGAACCCGTGGTGCGCTGCGCCCCCGACGACACGGTGCTCGGTCCCCTGCCCGACCGGCCCCGCCCGGCCCGGGGTGAGCCGATCCGGGTGGTCATGCTCAACCAGGAGACCGGGCCCGGCGGCTCCTTCCCCGAGCTGAGCCTGGCGGCACGGGCCGCGTTCGACTTCGTGAACCGGGAGCTCGGCGGCATCGACGGACGGCCCGTCGAGATCGAGGTGTGCGACACGAAGTTCTCCGCCGAGCAGTCCCTGGCCTGCGCCCAGCGGGCCGTGCAGCAACAGGCGGTGGCCGTCCTCGGCGGCATCGACCTGTTCGGCAACGGGATCCGGGTGTTGGAGCAGAACGAGCTGCCCTACGTGGGTGGGATCCCGGTGAGCATGGCATCGGCGTCGAGCCCCGTCTCGTTCCAGTTCTCCGGGGGCACGTGGGGCGCCGTCGTGGCGTTCCTCGACTTCGCCCGCCGGCGTCTCGACGCCCGACGGGTGGCGATCATCTACGGGGAGTTCGGCTCCATCGAGAACGCGGCGAAGCTCGGGGAGCGCATCGGCCGCAAGCTGGGAGTGGACGTACGGCTGGTGTCGACCCCGATCATCACCACCGACTACGTCACCCCGATGACGGCCGCCCTCGACGGCGACCCCGACGCGATCATCGCCCTCACCGCAGACGTCGGCTGCGTCCCCACGTTCCGGGCCGCCAAGGACCTGCAGGTGCGGGCCGCGGTGTTCTTCACCGGCGCCTGTGCGGCACCGAAGATCCTCGAGGCGGCCGGTCGCGCCGCGACCGAGGGCCGGTACTTCAACGTCGAGGGCCCGATCAACCCCCGCAAACCGAACCCCGACACCGTGCTCTACAACATGGTGATCGACCGGTACGGTCGTGGGGTGCCCGCCCAGAGCGCCGGGACCGTCACGTTCCGGGCGGCGATGAACCTCTACATGGCGATGCGGGACATCGGGGCCGACCGTCTGCGGCCCGCGGCGCTGATGGAGTGGTTCCGGGACAGCCGCGACCGTCCGAGCTTCACCGGGCACCCCTACACCTGCGACGGCCGCCAGCTCCCCGAGCAGCCGGCGATGTGCGCGCCCCAGCAGATCATCGCCCGGCGACGGGGCGGAACCCTGGTCGCGGCGTCGGACTGGATCGACGTCCCGGCCATCGTCAACCGCTGAGGTCGGGGGGCGCGATCACCTCCTACGCCGGTTACCTGCTGTCGGGCCTCGGCGGCGGGGCGGTGGTGGCCGCCCTGGGCCTCGGCCTCGTGCTCACCTACCGGGCCTCGGGCGTGGTGAACTTCGCCCACGCCGCGGTCGGCGCCTACGTCGCCTTCGCCTACTACGAGCTGCGCCAGAGCGGCGAGCTCGTCCTGCCGGTGCTGGGGCTGCCCGACCGGATCCCGGTCGTCGAGCGGCCGACGGTGCTCACCGCGCTGGTCACCTGCGCCGTGCTGGCCGCGGCGTGCGGGATCGTGATCCACACCCTCGTGTTCCGGCCCTTGCGGCACGCCCCCGCGCTGGGACGGGTGGTCGCATCCCTCGGCCTGCTGCTCTACACCCAGGCACTGGTGGAGCTGCGGTTCCGGGTGCGGGGCGGCACCAGCTTCCGGATCGACTCGATGCTGCCCGAAGGCAGCGTGCGGATCGGGGGTGTGGTGGTGTTCGTCGACCGGTTCGTGCTCGCCGGCCTCGCCGTGGCGGCCACCGCCGCCCTGTGGGCCTGGTTCCGCTTCACGCGACTGGGGCTGGCGATCCGGGCCGCGGCGGCGTCCGAGAAGGGGGCGCTGCTCACCGGGCTGGCCCCCGACCGCCTCGCCGCCCTGAGCTGGGCGGTGGCCACGGCGCTCGGCGGGGCGGCGGTGATCCTCGCCGCCCCGATCGCCGGGCTCGACCCGGGCCTCACCTCGCTGCTCATCGTGCCCGCACTCGCCGCGGCCCTGCTCGGCGGTCTCGCCGGGTTCTGGGCCACCCTCGCCGCCGGGCTCGGCATCGGGATGCTCCAGGCCGGGATCTCCCGGTTCGCGCTGACCGCGGACTGGCTCCCCGACTGGATCCCCCCGGGCGGCCTCCAGCAGGGCCTGCCGTTCCTGGTGATCCTCGCCGCGATGACCTGGCGGGGCTCGGCGCTGCCGACCCGGGGCTCGGAGGCCACCGAGCGCCACCAGGTTGCCCCGCCGGTGCGCTCGTGGTGGCGGCTCCCGGCTCTGGTGGCCGCGGCGGGCACGCTGGGGCTGCTCACCTTCTCCGGCGAGTGGCGCCTGGGGCTCATCGTGTCGATGGTGAGCGCGGTGCTGTGCCTCTCGTTCGTGGTGGTCACCGGCTTCGTCGGCCAGATCTCGCTGGCCCAGATGGCGATCGCAGGGGTGGCCGGGTTCCTCACCGCCAAGCTCGCCGACGGGCTCGGGATCCCCTTCCCGTTCGCGCCGGTGCTGGCCGTGCTGGGCGCCGGCGCCGTGGGGGTGCTGGCCGGGATCCCGGCCCTGCGCATCCGGGGCATGACGCTGGCCATCGCCACCCTCGCCTTCGCCACGACCACCGAGGAGCTGGTCTTCAAGAGCACGGCCTTCACCGGGGGGCTCGGCGGCACCTCCGTCCCCGAGCCGCGGCTGCTCGGCTGGAACCTCGGGATCCAGGCCCGCGGCGACGCCTACCCGCGGGTCGCGTTCGGGTTCCTGGTCCTGGTCACCCTGGTGGCGCTCACCGCCGTGGCCTTGAACCTGCGTCGCTCGGAGACCGGGCGGGGCTGGCTGGCGGTCCGGGCCAACGAGCGGGCCGCGGCGGCGGCCGGCATCGACGTGCGGGTGGCGAAGCTCTCCGCCTTCGCCTGGTCGGCGGCGTTCGCAGGCGTCGGCGGTGTGCTGCTCGCCTACCAGCGCACCGAACTGTCGGTCCAGTCGTTCGTGGTGCTGCAGTCCCTGGCGCTGCTCGCGCTCGTCTACGTGGCCGGGATCGGGAGCGTCGCCGGAGCGCTCGTCGCCGGGTTGCTGGCGGTGGGCGGGCTGCTCACCGCGGTGCTGGGCTCCGGCGGCGACCGGACCGCCGAGTACCAGTTCGCGGTCACCGGCGTCGCCCTGATCGTCTCGGCGATCCACAACCCCCAAGGCATCGTCGGCGCGCTGCACCGCTGGCGGCACCGGCGCCGCGACGTCACCGCCGTCACCGGGGTCGGGCCGCGATGACGTTGCTGGCGGTGCGCGGCCTGACGGTGCGCTACGAGGGCCTCGTCGCCGTGGACGGCGTCGACCTCGAGGTGCCCGAGGGCGCCATCGCCGGGCTCATCGGGCCCAACGGCGCCGGCAAGAGCACCCTCATCGACGCGGTGACCGGCTTCACGCCCGCCGCCGGCCACGTGTCGCTCGCCGGCCGCGCCCTCGACGACCTCCCACCCCACCGGCGGGCCCGCGCCGGCCTCGCCCGCACGTTCCAGTCCCTCGAGCTCTTCGACGATCTCACCGTGGAGGAGAACCTCGCCGTCGCCGCGGCCCGGCCGGCATGGTGGGGGGCGCTCGGCGACGGGTTCCGCCCCTCACCCGGCCCGTCCGGAGCGGTGCGCTGGGCGCTCGAAGCGCTCGAGGTGGCCGAGCTGGCGGACGCGCTCCCGTCGGAGCTGCCGAACGGCCCCCGCCACCTCGTGGCGATCGCCCGCGCCGTCGTCGGCCGGCCCCGCCTCGTGCTGCTCGACGAGCCGGCCGCCGGTCTCGACGAACGCGAGACCGACCTGCTCGCCGCTGCGCTGCGGCGCCTCCCCGACCTCGGGATCGCGGTGCTGCTCGTGGACCACGACATGGGTCTCGTGCTGGGGGTCTGCGACGTGGTCCACGTCCTCGACGTGGGCCGGCTCATCGCCTCCGGTCCGCCGGAGGTGGTGCGAGCCGACGAGGCGGTGATCACCGCCTACCTGGGGGCCCCGCCCGAGCGGGGGGACGGGACGTGAGGCGCCCGCGGCGGGGCGAGGTCGTGCTCGCGGCCCGGGGACTGACGGCCGGCTACGACCGCATCGCCGTGGTCCACGGCCTCGACCTGGAGGTGCGGGCCGGCGAGGTGCTGGCCCTGCTCGGCGCCAACGGTGCCGGCAAGACCACCACGCTGTGCACGATCTCGGGGCTGCTCCCCCGGCTCGGCGGCACCGTCGAGTTGGCCGGCCGCCCGGTCGGCGCCGGTCGGCGGGGCGTGGTACGGGCCCCGTGGAGGCTCGCCCGGTCCGGCCTGGCCCACGTACCCGAAGACCGGGCGCTGTTCGGTCCCCTCACCGTCGCCGAGCACCTCCGACTGGCCGCCGGCCGGGGCCGACGGGCCGGCGCCGACGGCATCGCCCGCGCCTACGAGCTGTTCCCGGCGCTGCGGGCGCTGGCCGACCGGCCGGCGGCACTGTGCTCGGGAGGTGAGCAGCAGATGCTCGCCCTGGCCCGGGCCGTCGTGCGGCTGCCGCTCGTGCTGCTCGTCGACGAGCTCAGCCTCGGGCTGGCCCCGGTGGTGGTGGAGCGGCTGCTGCCCGCGCTGCGCCGACTGGCCGACGAGAACGGGGTGGGGGTGCTGCTGGTGGAGCAGCACGTGCCCATGGCGCTGGCGGTGG
>CALEDW010000265.1 GCA_937949585.1 uncultured Acidimicrobiia bacterium | reverse complement strand
CCCACCGTAGTGGCCGGGTCCGGCGGCCGGTCCCGGCCGACGGCCCCGGGTGCCACGACTACCATCGGCCCATGGCGCCCCTCCCCCACGACCTCCCGCCCGGTCCGGACCCCTCGGGACACGGCGAGGCGCCGGACCCGGTGACCCGCTTCGGCCCCTTGGGGCTGACCTTCGACGACGTGTGCCTGGTCCCGGCGGCCTCCGACGTGATCCCGGCCGCGGTCGACACCAGCACCCGGCTCACCGAGGGGGTGCGCCTGGCCATCCCGCTCATGTCCGCGGCGATGGACACCGTCACCGAGGCCCGCTTGGCCATCGCCATCGCCCGGGAGGGCGGCCTCGGCGTGATCCACCGCAACCTGTCGATCGAGGACCAGGTCACCGAGGTCGACAAGGTCAAGCGGTCCGAGTCCGGCATGATCGTCGACCCGGTGACGCTCGGGCCCGACGACCTCGTCGGCTCCGCGTTGGAGCTCATGTCCAAGTACCGGATCAGCGGGGTGCCGATCGTCGACGCGGACCGTCGGCTGGTGGGGATCCTGACCAACCGGGACCTGCGCTTCGAGGACGACCCGACCCGGCGGATCGCCGAGGTGATGACCTCCGAGGGCCTCGTGACCGCACCGCAGGGCACCACGCTGGAGGAGGCCCGCACGATCTTGGGCCGGCACCGCATCGAGAAGCTCCCGGTGGTCGACGCCGAGGACCGCCTCACCGGGCTCATCACCGTCAAGGACATCAACAAGAAGCTGAAGTACCCCGACGCCACCACCGACGACCAGGGGCGGCTGCGCTGTGCCGCCGCGGTCGGGGTGGGCGACGACGCGCTCGAGCGGTCCGAGGCGCTGGTGCGGGCCGGGGTGGACCTGTTGGTGGTCGACACCGCCCACGGGCACTCGGCCGGCGTGCTCGAGGTGGTCCGCAAGATCAAGGCCAACCTGGGTGTCGAGGTGGTGGCCGGCAACATCGCCACCGCCGACGCGACCGCAGCGCTCATCGAGGCCGGTGCCGACGCGGTGAAGGTGGGGGTGGGTCCGGGGTCGATCTGCACCACCCGGATCGTGGCCGGCGTCGGCGTCCCGCAGCTGACCGCCATCGCCGAGTGCGCCCGGGTGGCCGCCCGCCACGGTGTCGGGGTGATCGCCGACGGCGGCATCCGCTACTCGGGTGACATCGCCAAGGCGATCGGCGCCGGGGCCGACGTGGTGATGCTGGGCAGCCTGCTGGCCGGCGTCGACGAGACCCCCGGCGAGATCGTGCTGTCACAGGGTGAGCGCTACAAGGCCTACCGGGGGATGGGTTCGCTCGGGGCCATGAACGCCCGGTCGTTCTCCAAGGACCGGTACTTCCAAGGTGAGGTGGAGACCACCGAGAAGGTCGTGCCGGAGGGGGTGGAGGGCCGGGTGCCCTACAAGGGGCCGGCCCAGAAGATCCTGTACCAGCTCGTCGGTGGGTTGCGGTCGGCTATGGGCTACTGCGGTACCCACACGATCGCCGAGCTGCAGCGCGACGCCCGGTTCGTGCGGATGAGCCCGGCCGGTCTGCGCGAGGCGCACCCCCACGACGTGACGATCACCTCCGAGGCGCCCAACTACTGGATGTAGCCCGTCGGTCGGGCCCGCCCTCGGCGGTCCCGCGTCTACGCCGGAGTGCGTATGTCGGCCCGGACGGTGCCGGCGGTAGGGTCGGACCGTCCCCGACCGGGGAGGGGGTCCGTGACCGAGCTCACCACCGGCGACCTGCGGAGGCTGCTCGAGTTCGGCCGGGCTGCGCTCGACGTTCGCGACGCCGCCGACGTGGAGGCGCTGCTGCGCCGGCTCCGGCACCTGGTTCCCGGCGAGACCGTCACCGTGCACGAGATCGGCCCCCGGGGCATCGGGCGGTGGCGTGAACCGTCCGGGCCCGGCCGGCCCGGTTCGCGGCGGCTCGTGGCGTCCGGCGGGGCGGCCGGGGCGGTGGTGCACGTGTCGGTGTGGGGGGCCGAGCCGCCGTTCGACGAGCGGGACCGGCACCTGCTCGAGATGGCACTGCCGTTCCTCGCCCGGGCGCTCGCCGGTGTCGGAGCCGCCCCGGAGGTGTCCAGCGCGGTCGACGAGGCCCGCCTGACCGGGCGAGAGGCCCAGGTGCTGTCACTGGTGGCGGACGGTTCCACCAACAAGGAGGTCGGCTCGGCGCTCGGCATCAGCCCCCGGACCGTGCAGAAGCACCTCGAGCACATCTACGACAAGCTCGGCACCCACCGGCGCACCGCCGCGGCCCGATGGTTCTCGGGCCACCTGTCCGAGGACTGAGCTCCCGACGGTCCACTCAGACCACCCGCCGCTGCTGCTCGGGGGTGAGCCACGCCCCCGGGGGCGCGTCACGGGCGGGGTCCCGGTCCTGTGGACCGCCGGGGTCGGTGCCGGTCAGCACCGCGAGCAGTTCGCGGAGCATGGCCGCCGTGGCGCCCCAGACGGTGTCGCCCGGCAGGTCGAAGAAGTACACGGGCCGGGCCAGCTCCGGTGGGCCCCACCGCTCCTCGCGGAACACCTCGTCGGCGAGCAGCTCGGCGACCGGCACGTGCAGCACGGCGTCGACCTCGGCGTCGTTGGGGCGCAGCTCCGGCCGGGACGGCAGCAGCCCGAGCACCGGGACGATGTAGGCGCGGCGGGTGACGGTGGTCAGGTGGTCGAGTTCGCCGAGCGGCTCCACCGCGGCCGGGTCCAGCGCCACCTCCTCGGCGGCCTCCCGCAGGGCGGTCTGAAGCGGCGACTCCCCCGGCTCGGCCCGTCCCCCCGGGAAGCTCACCTCGCCCCGGTGGGTACGCAGGTGCCAGGAGCGGCGGGTCAGCACGACCTGCAGCTCACCGCGCTCCTCGTAGAGGGGGACCAGCACCGCCGAGGGGGTGCCGCCCTCTGTGGCCACCGGCGACGGCGCCCCGCGCCGACCCGGCGGCAGCACGGCCCGCACCCGCTCGGCGGGCACCCGGCGGGCCTCGGGTGCCAGACCGGCCCACGGGGCCGGGCGGCCGGGCGCCCAGGACGCGGGCCGGGGGATCTCCTGGGGTCCGCCGCGGCTCGCCACCTGCTCGGGCGCCGGTCGGGGTTCCATCGCGGCGGAGGCTACCCGGCCGTCGGGCCGGCCACGGCGGCGGCGGCCGTGGCCATGGCTGCGGGGATGGCCCAGCTCGGGTAGTCCTCGTGGGTGCGCGTGCAGGCCGGCCAGGTGGGCGGGCAGGGACCAAGGCGCAACAGCAGCCAGGCCGGCTGACCGGTGCAGTACGGGTCGGCCCACCCGCACCACGAGGTGGTCCGGGCGGCCAGGTCGTCGGCCACGTAGGGGTGGCGCCCTCCGAGCAGCCCGGTGCCGGTCGGGAACTCCGCCGCGGGGGCGCGCAGCCACGGGCCGACGACCAGCGTCGGGTCGCCGAACAGCGCCACGGCGTCGACCTCGGCGTCGTTGGGGCGCAGCTCCGGCCGGGACGGCAGCAGCCCGA
>CALEDW010000264.1 GCA_937949585.1 uncultured Acidimicrobiia bacterium | reverse complement strand
TGGCCACGGCCGGCTCGGTGGCCAGGATCTCGTGCACCCGTCCGGCGGCGGCGGACGCCCGGCTGGCCTGGGCGATGAGCATCCCCACCATCCGCAGCGGCCAGATGAGCATGAGGACGTAGAGGTTGAAGGCGAGGATGTCGCCGACCTGGAGGCGGCCCTGCAGCACCTGGTGGCCGCCGTACCAGAGGATCGCGACCATCGCCACGGTGGGCAGGAAGTCGATGAGGGGCAGGAACCCGGCCCGCAGGCGCGCCGCGTCGAGCGCCCGGCCCAGCACCTGATCGGCCTCGGCGGCGAGGCGACGCACCTGGAGGCGCTCGGCGCCGAAGCCCTTCACCACCCGCACCCCCGCCAGACTCTCCTCCACCACCCCCGACAGCTCGGCGAGCTCCTGCTGCAACGCCAGGTTCACCGGCGCGATCCGCCGGGAGAACCGGGTCGCGGCCCGGTTCAGCAGTGGCAGCGACGCGAGCGCGAACACCGCCAGCAGGGGGCTGCGGGCCAGCATGATCGCCACCACCCCCAGCATCGTGAGCACCGAGGCCGCGGTGAGGGGGATGAGGATCACCACCACGTTGATCTGCTGGATGTCGGTGTTGGCCCGGGCCATGAGCTGGCCGGTCTGGGCCCGGTCGTGGAACGCGAAGTGGAGGCGTTGGAGGTGCGCGAAGAGCCGCTGGCGCAGGTCGGTCTCGGTGCGCAACGCGATGCGGAACGCGGCGTAGCGCCGCAACCCGGTGCAGACGGCCTGGACCAGCCCGACGATCAGCAGCGCGACGGTGAACCGGGCGACGACGCCCCCGTCGCCGGCACGCATCCCCGAATCGACCGCGCCGGCGGCGAGCTGGGGGACGGTGAGCTTGGCCGCGGTCCACACGAGCCCGGCCGCCACCCCGGCGAGCACCCAGCGGCGCTGGGGACGCACCGCCTCGGCGATGAGCCGCCAGCCGGCGCGGCGCGCCTCGGTCTCAGGCTCCATTTCGCCGGAGGCTACCAGCGGCCCGGACGGGCTCTCCCGGCCGTTCAGCCCCCCGCCGCAGGCCCCGGCCGTTCCCCTCCGACCGCGGTGGCACCGGCGGCGTGCAGCACCTCGAGGATCTCATCGCCGATGAGCTCATCGTGGGTCAGCAGCGCGTCGCGCAGGGCCTCCACGAGGTGGCGGTGCTGGTCGAGCAGGACCCGCACGTCGTGCTTGGCCCGTTCCAGGATCCGTTCCACCTCGCGGCGGCCGCTGTCGTCGGCGAGCACGCGCGTGACGAGCCCGGCGTCGAAGGGCCCGGCACCGGCCGCTTCGAAGCTCACCAGCGTGCCGGCCATCCCGAACGCCCCCACCATCTGGCAGGCCAGGCGGGTGGCGGCGGCCAGGTCGCTGCCGGGACCGGTGCCGGCCTCGCCGAAGAACAGCTCTTCCGCCGTCATGCCCCCGAAACTGATCTGGATGGCGGCCAGCAGCTCGGAGCGGGTGCGGGTGAAGCGCTCCTCGGTGTCGGAATGGGCGAGCAGCCCGAGCGCGTCGCGCCGCTTCACGATGCTGAGCACCTCGAGCTGGCGGGAGCCGGCCACCAGCCAGGCCACCACCGCGTGGCCGGCCTCGTGGGTGGCGATGATGCGCCGCTCCTCGGGGGTGTACTCGACCGGCTGGGCGAGGCCGATCTCCTCGGTGAGCTTGGCCTGCTGCACGTCGCCCCAGTCCATGGCGTCCCGGCCGTCGCGCAGCGCCCAGACCAGCGCCTCGTCGAGGAGGTGCTCGATCATCACCGGTGAGTAGCCCATCGTCATCGCCGCGAGCTGGTCGCGCCGCTCCTCCTTGTCGAGCTCGGGGACGTGGGCCTTGCGGGCCAGGTAGTAGTCGAGGATCTCCCGCCGACCGGCCCGGTTCGGCAGGTCGAAGTGCAACGAGCGGTCGAAGCGGCCCGGGCGTAGCAGCGCCGGGTCGAGGTCGGCGGCCCGGTTCGTGGCCCCGATCACCAGGATGTTCGCCGGCACCGGCGGCCGCTTGCGCAGGTGGCGGTGCGCGGGCAGGAACCGGTTCACGCGGTCCACGAGCCAGCCGTGGAGGCGGCGGCCGGCGGTCGGCTCATCGAAGGACTGCATCTGTACCAGCAGCTCGTTCACCACGCCCGGAACGCCGTCGCGCACGTCCGCGCGGTGCCGCCGTTCCGGCGGCTCCTCGACGCCCGGTGAGGCGCGCATCCCCCGCCGGGCGCCGGCGATGGCGTCGATCTCCTCGATGAATCCGATCGCGCCGCCCTCCCGGCGCGCCGCGGTGCGCAAGGCCCGGAAGAAGGCGCGGATCTTGCGGTTCGTCTGGCCGTAGTACATCGACTGGAACGCCGACGCCGAGACGAACAGGAACGGCACCCCCGCCTCGGCGGCCATCGCCTTGGCCATGTGCGTCTTGCCGGTGCCCGGCGGACCCTCGAAGAGGATCGCCCGGCGGGGGGTACCGCCCATCCGCTCCCGGAACGTGCGGTAGGCGAGGAACAGGTTCAGCGTACGGACCACCTCGTCGCGCACCACTCCGAGCCCCACCACGTCGTCGAAGCGCACGCCGATCTCGCTCGGTTGCAACTGCGTGTGCGGGGAGCGCCCGGCGGCGAGCAGCGGCACCACCAGCACGAGTCCGAGCATGAGCACCAGGACGACCCCGGGCAGGTAGTCGGCGGCGCCCGGAGGCAGGTCGATCGCCGGCCGGCCGAGGCGCACCGGGCGACCGGCGGCAGCCCGGGCCACCAGCACGGCCAGCACCGTCCCCAGGACGACGGCGAGTCGGCGCAGCCGCCGGCGGCGGTGCTCCTCGCGCACCGTCCCCACGTCGGCCTGGGCGGCCGGTACGAGCCGCCCGGCGCCGAGGACCCCTGCGTCCACCGTGTCCACCCTCTCCCTGGCTGATGCTCTGAGCGTTCGGTTCGTTACTCAGAGTGAAGAAGGGTACCGCCGGAGCAGGGCGTCCCCGACGCCGGCGGTAGCGCCGGCCCGCCCCGGGGCTGCGTACCGGACGGATCGGACCCCGGATCCTCGGGACGGACGGTCGCGCCCGGGGCTGCACCGAGGCCGGGAGGCGTCCCGGGCGCACCGGTACCCTCGACGGGTGCGCGACGGCCTCTCCTCGACCCACCTCGAGCAGGGCGTCGCCGCGGTGCTGCTCCTCGCCGCGTTCGTGTTCGAACTGCCGTTGCTGGTCCCGGCGGTCGGTCTCCTGCTCGCCGCCGACGCGCTCGCCGGCCCGCGGGGCCCGTTCCCGCTCCTGTGGGCCCGGGTGGTCGTCCCACGCCGCCCGGCGTGGGCCGACCCGCCCGACCCCGAGCCGGGCCGGCTGCAGGCGGCGCTGGTCACGGTGGTGCTCGCGGTGGCGACGCTGGGGTTCGCGCTGGGCCTCGACGCGCTCGCCTGGTTGCTCACCCTCACCGGCGCAGGGACCACGGTGCTGGCCGCCACCGGGGTGGTGGCGCTCGGCCCTCTCGTGGTCCGCCGGCTCGGGCGCTGAGGCCGGACGCCGCCCGG
>CALEDW010000263.1 GCA_937949585.1 uncultured Acidimicrobiia bacterium | reverse complement strand
CCCCGGTGGACCGGGGTCACCTCGACGAGGCCGACCTCCCGGAGCCGTTCGAGGTGGGCCCGCACGGTGTTGGGGTGCAGCCCGAGCTCGCCGGCGAGCTCCTGGGCCGAGCGGGGCACCGGCGAGCGCGACAACTCCCGGTACAGGGCGTGGCGAGTCTCGTCGCCGAGGGCCTTCAGGACCTCGAGCTCCACGCCTTGACGCTAGCCGCCCGACGGCATATTTTCAAGGCCAGCGACGTTTTTTTGACGGCCGGCGCGTCGCCGCCGGCCCGTCCCGTGAAGCCCCGTGAAGCGAGGAACCGTGGTTCAGCCCCCCGCCCCGGCCCCGGCGCCGACCCCCGGCGTGACGGCGCGGCCCGACCCGGCCGAGATCGAGGCGCGCCTGGGCCGCGTGCTCGACCCCGAGCTGCGGGTGAGCATCACCGAGCTCGGTATGGTCAAAGGGGTGCGCGTCGGCGACGACGGCACGGTGGTGGTCGAGGTCGCCCTCACCACCCTCGGCTGCCCCCTGCGGGCCGAGATCCGGGCCGAGGTCGCAGCGGCGGCGCGCACGGTGCCCGGCGTGCGCGACGTCGAGGTCCGCTACGCCGAGATGACGCCCGAGCAGCGCTCCGCGCTCATGGCCCGGGCCCGCAAAGCGGCCCAGGACCGGGCGCCGGCCACCGAAGTGCCGGCCCGCACCCGCGTGCTGGCGATCGCCAGCGGCAAGGGCGGGGTCGGCAAGAGCTCGGTCACGGTGAACCTGGCCGTGGCCCTCGCCCGGCGCGGCCATGTGGTCGGGCTGCTGGACGCCGACATCTGGGGTTTCAGCGTGCCCCGAATGCTGGGGATCGGCGGTCGCTTGCGCGGTGAGGACGGCAAGATCGTCCCCCACGAGCTGCCGGTTCCGCCCGGACGGCTGGTGGTCACCTCGATGGGGTTCCTCGTCGACGACGAGACGACCGCGCTCATGTGGCGCGGCCTCATCCTCACCAAGGCGCTGGAGCAGTTCCTCACCGACGTCCGCTGGGGCGACCTCGACTACCTGCTCATCGACATGCCGCCCGGCACCGGTGACCTCCAGATGGGGCTGGCCCGGCTCATGCCCCGCGCCGAGCTGGTGGTGGTGACCACGCCGGCCCGGGCCGCCCAGAAGGTGGCGGCCCGGGTGGCCGACATGGCCCGCCGGTCCCACCTGGGGGTGCTGGGGGTGATCGAGAACATGAGCGAACTCGTCCTCGACGACGGCCGCCGCCTGGCCCTGTTCGGCTCCGGGGGTGGGGAGGAGCTCGCCGAGGAGTTGCGGGTCCCGCTGCTGGCCCGGATCCCGATCGCCCCCGAGGTCGCGTACGGCGGCGACGAGGGACGGCCCGTGGCCGGGCACGACCCCGACGGTCCCGCCGGCCGCGCCTTCACCGCGCTGGCCGAGCGCCTCGCCGTCGACCTCGCCCCGCCGGTGCAGATGGCGGGCTGCACGGCCCGGCTGGCGGCGCTGTTCGACGTCGGCGCCTGAGCCGCCCGGGCCTCAGGCCGCCGACCAGCGGGAGCGGGCGTCCCGGCCCCGGACCAGACCCCGGCTGCGCAGCCACCGCAAGTGGGCGTGGACCTGCCAGCCTGCGGCCTCGTGCAGCACCGGCGGCACATCGGCGTACAGGGCCGCCACGAGGTCGGGGATCCGGGCCGGCCCGCGGGCCAGCACCTCGAGGATCTGGCGCTCGCGTTCGGCCCGGTGCGCGAGGTAGTCGTCGATCACCCGCCGCGGTTCCTCGATCACCTCTCCGTGGCCGGGGGCGATCCGGGCCAGGCGCAGCGACCGCAACCGGCGCAGGGTGGCCAGGTATGCGGCCATGTCGCCGCCCCGGCGGGGCGAGACCACCGAGTACATACCGCCCAGCACCACATCGCCGCTGAAGAGGATCCGCTCCTCTCCGAGGAGGAAGCAGAGGTGGTCGGGGGCGTGGCCGGGGGTGTGGAGCGCCTCGAGACGGAACTCCGTCCCGTCCAGGACCGCCCCCTCACCCAGGCGCCGGTCCACGGCCGACGGCCCGTGACGGCCGCCGAACGCGCAGATCCGGGCCCCGGTCCGGGCCGCCAGCCGGGCGGCCGCCGGGGCGTGGTCGGGATGGCCGTGGGTGAGCAGCACCCAGCGGATCCGGTCGGCCGTCGCCGCCCCGATGATGACCTCGACGTGGCCGGGGTCGTCGGGTCCCGGGTCGATCACCGCGACTTCGTCGATCCCGACCAGGTAGGTGTTGGTACCGGGACCGGTCATCGGCGACGGGTTGGGTGCGGTGATCCGGCGCACCAGCGGTGACAGGGCGGTCGGGACACCGGGGGTGAGGACCGGCATCAACGCACCGGCGCGCACCGGGACCGGCCAGGGCTGTGCCGGGGCACCCCGGGAGTGTACCGGGGCACCCCGGGCGTTCACGGGGGCGGCCGGTGGGCAGCGCCCCGCGGCGACCCGGCGAGCCAGGGACGGGGGGTGCGGGCCTCCCAGTCGTAGACCACCGCCGTACCGGCGATCACGTCGTGCAGCGCTCGGCGCTCCCGACCGAACAGGATCCCCAGGAACCCCACGCCGGCGGTCGCGAAGCTCACAGGGAATGCCACCACCCGCACCAGGGCCCGGCGGACGTCGAGCGGTCCGCCGTCGCGGGCGGTGACGCGCAGGCCCAGCAGCGCCCCGCCGACGCTGCGGCCGGTCGCGGCCCAGCCGTACCCGTAGTAGACGGCGAGCCAGGCGACGTAGCCGACCGCCCATCCCGCATGGCCTCGGTCGACGTCGACGTCGATCCCGGCGACGAGGCGGAGGAGGTACGTGGCGGCGGCGGCCCCCACGCTGAACACGGTGGTGCTCACCGCCACGTCCACCGCGTAGGCCGCGGCGCGACTGGCGGCGCCTGCGTAGTGGCCCTGGAGCGAGGCCGGCGGCTCGGTCACGCGGTGTCGGGGGGCACGAGCCGTGGTGGCCCGGCCGGGCGCGCCCGCCCGCCGGGACGAAGCCGCCCGGCCAGGCGGTCGAAGACGCGGTCCAGCCCGACGCCCTGGCTGCGGACCGAGTCGACGGCGCGCCCGGCGACGTCGGTGGTGGAACGGGCGATGAGCTCGCCGATCTCGGTCCGGGCCACGAGCCCGTCGACGTCGACCCGCTCCACGAGCCCGTTCACGTCCACCCGGTCGATTACCCCCTGCACGTCCACCCGGTCGATCAGGGCCTGCACGTCGAGACGGCCGACGAGGGCGTCGAGGTCGAGACGGTTCACCACCGCCTGGGTGAGGCGGGCCACGGTCCCGAGCGCGGCCTCGGCGGGGAGCCGGGCCAGCGCCCGGATGGCCCGTGCCACATGACCCGTCGCATCGGCGCCGGCCCGGGCCGCGTCGATGAACGCGCCGCGCGCCTCGACCGCCACCGCCGCCCCTCAGACGACCCGAGCGTCGACGAGCGCCCGGCGCTCCTGCTCGTTCAGCCCGCCCCAGATCCCGTGCGGCTCACGGATCGCCAGGGCGTAGTCGAGGCAGGGTCCCCGGACCGGGCACTCGGCGCAGATGGCCTTGGCCCGGCGCTCCCGGGCCTGGCGGTCCTCGCGGCGCTCCAGGGTGGCCGGCGGGAAGAACAACTTCGCGTGCGGTCCCCGGCAGGCGGCCCGCAACTGCCACGCCCGCTCGGTGGTCTGGACACCCACGGTCGCCCTCCTGGGCTGAGCCCCCTCACGGCGGACCGTACCCCCCGACCGGCCCGCGCTCAAGGCTCCGGCCGGCCCCCACGATCCCGGCGGGCCCCCCGGGCCCGCTCCCGGTAGTCACGGGCCCCACCCTGGATCGGCTCCACCTCCAGCAGCACACCCTGGATCTCGGAGACCCGGATCTCCTCCCCCGCCCGGATCGGGGTGGCCCGGTTGGTGCGGGCCCGCCAGCGGGCGCCGCGGACCTCGACGATCCCGTCCGGCGCCACGTCGGCCACCGCCCGGCCCTGCTCGCCGACGAGCCCCTCCCGACCCACCGTCGGGGTGGCGAAGCGCGACCGGACCGCGACGGGCATCGCCCCCACCATGAACACCACCGTGCCCGCCACCACCACCACCTGCACCCACCAGTGGGCGTCGAGGCGCGGCGAACCGCCGTAGAGCCCAAGGGTCCCGACGATCAACATCGCGGTGCCGATCACCGTCCAGGCGTAGGGCCGGCCGGCCTGCACGTCCACCCCGAACGCCACGACGGCGCCGAGGAGCAACGCGACGGCCCACCACTGCACCGGCAGGATCGAGAAGCCGACGAAGGCCCCCACCAGCGCCACCGCCCCGGTTGCGCCGGCGAGGCCGATGCTGATCGTGAAGAACTCGAACAGGATGAGCGCCGCCCCGGCGACGAGCAGGAGGTAGGCGATGGAAGGGCCGGCGAGGGTGTGCAGGAGCTGACCGCCGGCGTCGAGGCCCCGGAATCGGATCACCTCGATCGGCCGGCGTCGGCGGTCCGGTCCCTCGCCGACGACCCGCGCCGTGCGCAGCCGCACCGGCCCGGAGGCGGTCTCGACGGTGCGCCCGTCGAGCGCCACGATGAAGTCCCCCAGCGTCGGGCACCCCGGCGTGAGCCGGCAGATCCGGTCGGTGACCCCGAGACGCGCCGCGTCCCGATGAGAGAGCCTGCGGTCCACCACCGCCCGCGCCCCGCCGGCACTCCGGCCGTTGGTGACGTTGAGGGCCGTGAGCTCCTGGGTGAGCACGCGACGGTCGGTGCCGGCCGGGTCGTCGAGTGCCAGCGGGGCGGCCGGGCCGATCCGGGCGCCGTTGGCGACGCCGACCACGGGCGCGGCCAGCGCGATCGGCACCGTCGCCCCCGCCGCCTTGGCGCCGGCCGGTCCCACCCAGACCGCCACCGGCACCCGGGAGCGCCGAATCGCCGCGACCACCGGCTGGGGGTCGGCGGCCAGCCCGCCGCCCGAGGCCACCTTCAACACCACCAGCGTGGCCTGCCGGCGGTTCGCGTCGGCGAGCACCCGCAGGGCCAGGTCCCGGTTGGGCGGGTCGAACAACCCGTTGAGCTGCACGACCTCCACCCCGCCGCCGGCCCGCCCGGCCGTGCCGGCTGCGCCCGGCGTCGCGGCGACGATCAGACCG
>CALEDW010000262.1 GCA_937949585.1 uncultured Acidimicrobiia bacterium | reverse complement strand
GCCTTGATTCCCTTCGGCCAGTGTATGATCATGGGATCCGCTACTCCGCCTTCGTGAGTCTCCCGTTTCCAGCGCTTGAGCGGCGTGTTCCCCGCCCAGGCCCACCCCCACGGGTAGTGGTTGTAGGCCCGAGGACCGCCGAGGTCGTCGAGGCGGGCCAGGGTGTCGGCGAGGTCGTCGAGGCGGTTGTGCACGAAGCGGTGCTCGTTGAGGGAGCCGTGTGGCCCGCCCTCCGCCGAGGTGCCGTTGTCGGAGCACAGGATCACCAGCGTCTCGTCGAGGCAGCCGAGCTCCTCGAGCCGTTCGAGCAACCGGCCGAGCTGGGCGTCGGTGTGGGTGAGGAACCCGGCGTAGCACTCCATCATCCGCGCGAAGAGGCGGCGGTGGTCGGGCTCCAGGTCCTCCCAAGCCGGGACCCAGGGCGGTCGCGGGGTGAGGGTGGTGCCGGGCGGCACGATCCCCAGCTCGAGCTGGCGGGCGAAGGTGCGCTCCCGCCATCGGTCCCACCCGTCGTCGAACGCACCCGCATACCGGTCGATCCAGGCCCTGGGCGCGTGGTGAGGGGCATGGGTGGCGCCGGTGGCCAGGTAGCAGAAGAAGCGACGTCCCGGTGCCGCTTGCCGGTGGTCGGTGAGCATCCGGGCGGCCACGTCGACGAGGTCCTCGGTGAGGTGGTAGCCGTCCTCGGGGCGTGCCGGTGGCTCCACGCAGTGGTTGTCGGCGACGAGCTCGGGGGCGAACTGGTTCGTGTCGCCCCCGAGGAACCCGTAGAAGCGTTCGAAGCCCAACCCGAGGGGCCAACGGGTGAACGGTCCGGCCGCCGACTGCTCCCAGCGTGGGGTGAGGTGCCACTTGCCCACGGCGAAGGTGCCCCACCCGCGGTCCCGAAGCACACGGGCCACGGTGGCCGCCGACGGCGGGATACGACCGTTGTAGCCGGGGAAACCGATGGGGATGTCGGTGAGGAACCCCATCCCCACGGCGTGATGGTTGCGCCCGGTGAGCAGCGCGGCCCGGGTCGGGGAGCACAGGGCGGTGACGTGGAACCGGTTGAAGCGCAGTCCCTCGGCGGCCAGCCGGTCGATGGTGGGGGTCTCGATGCCGTCCGCACCGAAGCAGCCGAGCTGTGCGAATCCCAGGTCGTCGAGGAGCACCACCAGCACGTTGGGCGCCCCGGCAGGCGGACGGGGCGGCGGGTCCTGGGCGGGGACCGATTCGGCGACCGTTCGGCCGATGACGGGGACGGACCGCTGCGACATGGCTCCTCCTGGGGATCGGGGCGGGACGGGGCGGGTCTCGAGGCCGCCGCCCCGAGCGTGGCGCCCGGACCCGGCCGACATCCTGCCCCGGGAACATGACACCATGTCAGGGACCAGGCCCGGTAGGGGTCGGCGTGGCCCGCCGACCACCCGCCGGGTCCCGATCCGGGGGAACGTGCGCGATGTTCGACCTGCTGATCCGAGGTGGCCTGCTCGTCGACGGCACCGGCGCCCCCGCTCGGCGCGCCGACGTGGCGGTGACCGGGGAGCGGATCGCCGCCGTCGGCGACCTCGACGGTCCGGCCCGACGGGTGATCGACGCCGAGGGGCTCCTGGTCACCCCCGGCTTCGTCGACATCCACACCCACTTCGACGGGCAGGCGACCTGGGACCCGATCCTGGCCCCTTCGTCGTGGCACGGGGTGACCACGGTGGCGATGGGCAACTGCGGTGTCGGGTTCGCCCCGGCCCGGCCGGATCGACACGACTGGCTCATCGGCCTGCTCGAAGGGGTGGAGGACATCCCCGGCACCGCGTTGGCCGAAGGCCTCACCTGGGAGTGGGAGACCTTCCCCGAGTACCTCGACGCGCTCGAGCGGACCCCCCACACCGTCGACCTCGGGGTGCACGTACCCCACGCCGCCCTGCGCACCTACGTGATGGGCGACCGGGGTGCCGACCACACGGCCACGCCGACCGAGGGTGAGCTGGCCGGGATGGCGGGGCTGCTCGCCGAGGCTCTGGCGGCCGGGGCGCTCGGGTTCGCGACGTCGCGCACCGAGGTACACCGCACCCGGGACGGGACGAACATCGGGACGCTCACCGCCACCGACACCGAGCTGCTCACGTTCGCCCGGGTGCTGGCCGAGGCCGGCCGTGGGGTGGTGCAGCTCATCTCCGACGCCTACCAGAGCCCCGACGACGAGTTCTGCACCCGGGAGCTCGAGCTCATCGAGGCGTTCGCCCGGACCTCCGGCCGCCCCCTGTCCTTCACCGTGCAGCAGGCCTACCACTCCCCCGACCGGTGGCGGGACATCTTCGCCCGCATCGGCCGGTGGCAGGAGGCCGGGCTGAACATCCGACCGCAGGTCGCGCCCCGGCCGATCGGGGTGCTGCTGGGCCTGGAGGCCACCGCCAACCCGTTCCTGCTGTGCCGGTCGTACGCCGAGGTGGCGCCGCTCCCGCTCGCCGAACGGGTGGCGGCCCTGACCGAGCCGCAGCGGCGGCAGCGGGTCCTGGCCGAGCACGCCGAGCTGGCCGCGGCGCTGCCCGACGGGCTGCTGCGCCAGATCTGCTGCGGCTTCGACGTCCTGTTCGAGCTCGGCGACCCGGTCGACTACGAGCTCGACGCCTCGCGCTCCCTGGCCGCCCAAGCGGCCCGGGCAGGGACGCCGGCGGTCGAGCTGGTGTACGAACGGTTGCTGGCCGACGGTGGTCGCCGTTTGCTGTACCTGCCGCTGTTCAACTTCGCGCACCGCACCTTCCACGACCTGTACGAGATGCTCACCGGCGAGTGGTCCCTCCTCGGGTTGTCCGACGCCGGGGCCCACTGCGGCGCGATCTGCGACGCCAGCTTCCCCACCACGGCGATCGCCTTGTGGTGCCGGGACCGTCGAGGTGGGCCCCGCATACCCCTCGAACGGATGGTGGCCGCGCAGACGTCGCGGACCGCCGCCCACGTCGGCTGGCTGGACCGGGGCGTGGTGGCCCCCGGCTACCTCGCCGACCTCAACGTGATCGACGTCGAGCAGCTGGCGTGCCGACCGCCGCGGTTGGTGCGGGACCTTCCGGCCGGCGGCCGACGGCTGGTGCAGGACGCCGTCGGGTACCGGTACACGATCAAATCCGGGCAGGTGACCTTCGAGGACGGCGAGCACACCGGGGTGCTGCCCGGCCGGCTGGTACGGGGCCGGCGACCCGCGCCGGGGTCGGCCGCCCCGGGGTCCCCCACCCCGGCCCGAGAGCCCCCGGGGTCCCCCACCCCGGCCCGAGAGGAGGTGTGACGATGGGCGCGGCCACCAGCCCCCGCGAGTTGGGCTTCCCGATCTTCGACGCCGACAACCACTACTACGAGGCCGAGGACGCCTTCACCCGCCACCTCGATCGGCGCTACGCCCGTCGCGGCATCCGGTGGGTGACCGTCGACGGGAAGCGACGCCTGCTCGCCGGGGGGCGGCTCTGGCGGTTCATCCCGAACCCCACCTGGGACCCGATCGCCCGCCCGGGGGCGCTCGACGCCTATTTCCGGGGCCGCCACGGCAAGGGCGCCGACGTGCGGGAGCTGTTCGGCGACCTCGACCGGCTCGCCGACCACCCCGAGTACCAGCGGCGCGACGCCCGCCTGGCGGTGATGGACCGCCAGGGGATGGAGGGCTGCTTCATGTTCCCGACCCTCGGTGTGGGGGTGGAGGAGGCCCTCTGGCGTGATCCGGAGGCCCTGGTGGCGACGTTCCGGGCGTTCAACGACTGGTTGGCCGAGGATTGGGGCTACGCCTATCGCGACCGGATCTTTGCGGCCCCGATGCTCACCCTGGTCGACCCGGTTGCGGCGGTGGCGGAGCTGGAACGGGTGCTGGAGGCCGGGGCCCGGATCGTGTGCCTGCGCGCCGCGCCGGTGATGACCCCCGCCGGCGGCCGGTCCCCCGGCGACCCGGTCTACGACCCGTTCTGGGCGACGGTCGCGGAGGCCGGGGCGGTGGTCGGGTTCCACTCCGGCGACGCCGGCTACGCCCGCTACGCCGCCGACTGGGGCGCCAGCGAGGAGTTCGAGGCGTTCCGCCAGGACCCGTTCCGCACGATCGTCACCGACTCCCGCCCGATCTTCGACACGATGGCGGCCCTGGTGTGCCACGGCGTGTTCCACCGCCACCCGGGGGTGCGGGTGGCGGTGATCGAGTCGGGCTCGGGCTGGGTGGGCGAGCTGGCGAAGCGGTTCCGCAAGGTGTACCGGCAGATGCCGCACCTGTTCCCCGAGGACCCGATGGAGACGTTCCGCCGGCACGTGTGGATCTCACCGTTCTACGAGGACGACATCCGGGCCCTTTCCGGGACGATCGGCGTGGACCACGTGCTCATGGGCTCCGACTGGCCGCACGCCGAGGGGCTGGCCGAGCCGGCCGCCTACGTCGACGACCTGGCGGGGTTCACCGACGACGAGATCCGCTCGGTGATGCACGACAACGCCGCCGGACTCGTGCGCCCCGCAGCCTGAAGCAGCGGCCCGGGCGCAGGGTGTCGGCAGCCCGGCGGCGGGCGGCGTGGTGGACTGAGGCCGTGCCCGGCCCCGTCCGCTCCCGGCCCGATGTGGCGGTGATCGTCGCCGAGCTGGCCGCCGAGCTCGGCTCCGGCCTGCCCGCAGGGGTGCTCGTCGACGACGCGGAGGTCATCGAGGGCTACCGGGGCGATCGGGCGGCCACCGTCGCCGCCGGGAGGCCGGCCGCGCTCGTGCGGGCCCGCCACACCGCCGACGTGTCGGCCACCCTGCGGGTCGCCTCCCGCCTCGGCGTCCCCGTCGTGCCCCGAGGGCTCGGCACGGGCCTCTCGGGTGGCGCGGCGGCGATCGACGGCGGGATCGTGCTGTCGACCGAGACGATGCGCCACCTACGCGTGGACAAGGCGGCGATGCTGGCCGACGTCGGACCCGGGGTGCGCAACGCCGAGCTGAAGGCCGCCGCGGCCGCCGAGGGCCTGTGGTACCCGCCCGACCCGAGCTCGTCCGAGATCTGCTCGATCGGCGGCAACCTGGCCACCAACGCCGGCGGCCTGTGCTGCGTGAAGTACGGGGTGACCACCGACTACGTGCTCGGCCTCGAGGTGGTGCTCGCCGACGGCCGGGCCGTGCGCCTCGGGGGGCGCACGATCAAGGACACCGCCGGCTACGACCTCAAGCGCCTGTTCGTCGGCTCGGAGGGCACGCTCGGGGTGATCACCGAGGCGACGTTGCGACTCCGCCCGGCCCCGCCTCCGGCCGGCACCGTCGCCGCCCTCTTCGCCGACGCCGTGACGGCCGGGGTGGCCGTCACCGGGATCGTCACCCGGTTGCGCCCGGCCGCGCTCGAGCTCATGGACGCCGCCGCGATCGCCGCGGTGCAGCGGATACGGCCGCTCGGCATCGACCCGGGTGCCGCCGCCCTGCTGCTCGCCCGCACCGACGGTGGTCGGAGGGAGGCCGACGTGGTGGCCGCCTGCTGCGAGGAGGCCGGCGCGCTCGAGGTGCACCGCACCGACGACCCCGACGAGGGCGAGCTGCTCATGGGGGCCCGCCGGATGGCGATCCCGTGCGTGGAACGGCTCGGGACGGTGCTCATCGAGGACGTGGCCGTACCCATCCCCCGCATCCCGGAACTGCTCGGCGCCGTCGGGCGCATCGCCGCCGATCACGACACGGCGATCCCGGTGATCGGCCACGCCGGGGACGGCAACTTCCACCCGCTCGTCACCTTCGACGCCGCCGACCCGGCGGCGAGCGCCCGCGCCGCCGCGGCCTTCGACGAGGTGATGACCGCCGCGCTCGCACTCGACGGCACCGTGACCGGCGAGCACGGTGTGGGAGTGCTCAAGGCCCGGCACCT
>CALEDW010000261.1 GCA_937949585.1 uncultured Acidimicrobiia bacterium | reverse complement strand
GCCTGCAGGACGTCGAGCCGGGCGGCCCGCCGGGCCGGGAACGCGGCGAAGGCCACGGCGAGCGCGGTGGCCAGCAGCACGATCACCAGCAGCTGGCCGCCGGGCGGCACGAACTCGGTGATCCCCTGCCCGCGCAGCGCCCGCACCACCGACCAGCCGAAGAACAGCCCGATCACCAACCCGGCGGCGGTGCCGAACAGCGCGATGATCACCGCCTCCCAGCGCACCGCCGACTTCACCTGGCCGCGGGTCATGCCCACCGCCCGCAGGAGGCCGATCTCCCGGATGCGCTCCACGATCGACAGCGCCAGCGTGTTGGCGATCCCGATCCCGGCGATCACCACCGCCAGGCCCAGCAGCGCGTAGATGAGGTTGACGAGCTGGTCGACCTGGGCCTGCTGTGACTCCTTGAACTCGGTCTGATCCTGCACCTCGGCGTTGGGGTAGGCACGGGCCACCCGGGTGACGGCCCGGGTGGCGGCCCTCGGATCGGCGTCGGGGCGGAACCGGGCGTACACCTGCGAGTCGAGCCGCTCGGTGTAGTACCGGTCGTAGGCGACGAGCGAGATCGTGTAGTCGGCGAGACCCTCCTGCAAGCCCATGCCGGTGATCGCCCCGATCCGCACCCGACGCGGCCCGGTGGCCGGGAACCGCACCCGGAGCTCGTCGCCGACCCTCCAGCCCTCGGCCCGGGCCACCTTGGCCGACACCGCCATCTCACCCGGGCCGAGGCCGGCGAAGTTCCCGGCGCGCACGTCCATGACGAAGATGCGTTCCATCTCGGCCGGGACGCCGGCCACGACGAACTTCGTCGCGTCGTCCACGGCCAGCACGTTGAAGCGCAACCCGGTGGCGGCCGCGACCTCGGGGAGACGCCGGACCCGCTCGGCCAGCGCGGGGCTGAACCCGCCCCCGAACCCGCCACCCTTGGGGGACACGACCACGTCGGCCCGGAACGACCGGTCGATCACCGCGGTGATCGACCGCTTCGTGGACGCCGCGAAGATGGTGATGAAGCCCACCAGCGCCACGCCGATCATGAGCGCGGCGGCGGTCGCGGTGGTGCGGCGGGGGTTGCGGGCCGCGTTCTCCCTCGCCATGCGCCCGGCGACGCCCCGCAGCCGTGCCACCGGCCAGCCGAGCAGACGGGCGGCGGGACGGGCGATCACCGGCCCGAGCAGGAACACGCCCACGAAGATCGCCGCCGCCCCGGCGCCGACGAGCCCGAGCCCGTTGTTCATGCCGCCGAACAGACCGACGAGCAGCGCGGCGACGCCGGCGAGACCGAGCGTCGCGCCGGCCGCCACCCGCCCGCGGGCGGCTCCCACCCGTTCGACCGCCACGTCGCGCAGGGCGGCGATCGGTGGCACCCGACCGGCCCGGCGGGCCGGCGCCAGCGCCGAGACCACGGTCACCCCGGTACCCACGAGCAGCGCCACGACGACGGTGCGGGCGGCCAGCACCGTGCCCCCGGCCGGGATGTCGATCCCGAAGCCGACGAGCAGCGCCTTCAGGCCGTTCGACAGGGCGAGCCCGGCGGCCAGGCCGAGCCCGGATGCCGCCGCCCCCACGACGAGCGCCTCACCGAGCACCGACCGGGCCACCTGACCCCCGGTGGCCCCCATCGCCCGCAGCAGGGCCAGCTCGCGGGTGCGCTGACCCACCACGATCGAGAACGTGTTGACGATGAGGAAGCAGCACACGAACAGGGCGACGAGGGCGAAGACCAGCAGGGCGGTGTTGAAGAACGACAGCGCCCGCTCGAAGTCGCTGCGGTTCTCGGCGGTGAGCTCGCTGCCGGTGATCACCTCGACGCCCTCACCGGTCAGCGCCCGGCGGACGTCCCGGGCGAGCCGACGCTCCGAGACGCCCTCGGCGGCGTGCACGGCGATCCCGTCGACCTGGTCCGGGGTGCCGGTGAGTCGGCGGGCCTCCTGTTCGGTGAACAGCACGATCGTGGCCCCGGCGGGCGACGCCGCGGTCCCGAAGGTGGCGATCCCCGACACCCGGTACCGCCGGGGCGGCTGCTGGGTGAGCACGGTGACCCGGTCGCCGACCCGGAGGTCCCCCCGGTCGGCGGCCAGGCGGTTGACGACGATCTCGTCGGCCCGTTCCGGCGGGCGGCCCTCGACGATCTGCCACGGGTTGAGCATCGGGAACGGGTCCCAGTTCAGGCCGAGGCTCGGGGGGCCGGCCCCGCCGCCGACCGGTTCGCCGTCGCGCCCGACGAGCTGGGCGAACAGCTGCACCGCCGGTTGCACCACCGGCCGCCCCCGGTAGGTCGCCACCCCGGGGACCTCCTCGATGCGCGACACCAGCGACGCGGGGATCCGGGCGGCCTGGGTGCCGAAGGGGGTCTCGAGCTTCTCCTGCGACCGGACCCACACGTCGACGCCTTCGTTGGCGCTCCGGAAGAGCTGGTCGAAGGTGCGCCGGATCGTGTCGGAGAGGATGAGCGTGCCGGCCAGGAAGGCGACGCCGAGCACGACCGCCAACCCGGAGAGCACGAAGCGCAACCGGTGCGCGGCGAGCCCTTTGAGGGTCACGCGCAGCACGTCAGTCCCCGAGGCGCTTCATGTGGTCGATGACCCGCTCGGTCGTCGGGTCGGAGAGCTCGTCGACGATGCGGCCGTCGACGAGGAACACCACCCGGTCGGCGTGGCTCGCCGCCACCGGGTCGTGGGTGACCATCACGATCGTCTGGGTGAACTCGTCGACCGCCCTGCGCATGAACGCCAGGATCTCCCCGCTGGCCCGGGAATCGAGGTTCCCGGTCGGCTCGTCGGCGAAGATGACGTCGGGACGGCTCACCAGCGCCCGGGCCACCGCCACCCGCTGCTGCTGCCCACCCGACAGCTCGGCGGGCCGGTGCCGGAGGCGGTCGCGCAGCCCGACGACGTCGATCACCACGTCGAGCCACTCCGCGTCGGGTTTCCGGCCGGCGAGGTCGATCGGCAGGGTGATGTTCTCAAGGGCGTTGAGGGTGGGCACGAGGTTGTACGTCTGGAACACGAAGCCGATCCGGTCGCGGCGCACCAAGGTGAGCTGCCGTTCGCCCAGCGCGCTGATCTCGGTGTCGCCGAGGTACACCCGGCCGCTGGTGACCCGGTCGAGCCCGGCGACGCAGTGCAGCAACGTGGACTTGCCCGAACCCGACGGTCCCATGATGGCGTTGAAGCGCGCCCGGGGGAACTCGACGGTGAGCCCGTCGAGGGCCCGCACGGCCGCCTCCCCCTCGCCGTACACCTTCGTGACCTCGACGGCCCGGGCGGCGACGCCGTCGGACCCCGGGGCGGGTGCGGTCGTCACGATCGTTCCTCCGTTCCGGATCCGGTCAACGGTCGGGGGCGTCGCCCGGCGCCGGGCCCGGGCCCACCGCCGCGGGGTCGGGACCCGGGGGCACCGCAGCGGTCCGGTCCCGCCGGCCGAGCCACACGAACCAGGCCAGCCCGAACGCGAACAGCGCCGCCGACACCCAGCCGTTCAGGCGCAGCGGGCCGATCGTGTTCGCCGGGTCGATGCGGAGCCACTCGAAGAAGAAGCGCCCGAAGGTGTACCCCACGACGTACAGCGCGAACACCCGACCGGGGGCGAGGCGCACCCGACGCTCCAGCGCCAGGATCGCCGCCAGGACGACCAGGACCCACAGCGACTCGTACAGGAACGTGGGGTGGAACGTCTCGTACGCCTCGTAGCCGGGCGGCCGGTGCACGAGATCGATCTCCAGGCCCCAGGGCAGGTCGGTCGGGCGGCCGAACAGCTCCTGGTTGAACCAGTTGCCCCACCGCCCGATCGCCTGCGCGGTGAGCAGGCCGGGGGCGATCGCGTCGCCGAGCTCCAGCACGCTGAGGCCGCGCCGTCGTGCGAGCACCACGACCGCCGCCGCGCCGCCGCCCACCGCCCCCCAGATCGACAGGCCGCCCTCCCAGATGCGCAGCGCCCGAGCCCAGTCGCCCCGGAACAGCTGCACGTCGGAGATCACGTGGTACACCCGGGCCCCCACCACCCCGGCGAGCACGACCCAGGGCACCATCTCCTCGAGGTCGCGGGCCTCGTGCCCGGCGCGGACCCAACGGCCGACGGCGATCCGCACCGCCACCAGCACCCCGACGGCGATGAGCAGGCCGTACATGTGCAGCGGCACGGGCCCGAGGCGCACGACGCCGTCGGCGGGGCTGGGGATCGAGGCGAGCGGCGGCACCGGCGGCGAGCCTAGGGGGTTCACCGCAGGAACCGGCTTCGACGCCGGTCGGCGAGGACCCGCCGGCCGGTCTGGCACCCCGGGCAGCCGGTGATCTCGGAGGCCTCGTACGACACCCGGGCCGGCCCGGTGCCGCACGCGGACCCGGGCCGGAGGTCGTCGAGGTCCACCACGAGGTACGTGCCCCGTCGGCCGGCGCCCCGGACCCAGGCACCGGCCGGCACCTCCGGGGGCGGCCCGGCCGTCTTCAGGGCGGCGACACCGATCGGTACCACCCCGCGCCGGGCCGCACCGGTGAGGCGCGCGTCGAGGCGCTCGGCCAGGGCCTGCATCTCCGGGAGCTCGGGCATCCGGGTCGGCGGCCCGGGTCAGGTCGGCCGCCGCCCACGCTCGGTCATGCGGCGTCGGATCGTCTCCCGACGGCGGCGGACCTCGGTGTAGGTGAGCGTGTCGCCGGCGTCGGGCGGCAGGCCGAAGGAGGCTTTCACGGCGTCGAGGTCGAGGGTCGACGCCTGCGGGTCGAGCCCGAGCTCGGCGGCGATCCGTTCGCCGTAGGTCTGCTGGAAGTAGCCGTAGACGTGCGCGATCTCGCCGAGCAGGTCGAGGTCGGGGGCGAGGGTGGCGGTGGCCCCGTCGAGGAACATCATGTTCTTGACGAACAGCATCAGCTCCTTGGGCATGCGGGCCCCGTAGCCGAGCAGCTTCTTGGTGATGTCCCGCAGCTCGCCGACGAGCTCGTCGGCGGTCATGGTCGTGGGGTCCTTCACCGGTCGGTCGAGCCCGAGGTCGGTGATCACCGCGTCGAGGTCGGTGTCCGGAGGGAAGGCCCCGAGGTCCCGGAGCGCGGCGAGCTGGCCCCGGACGTCACCGGTGGTGCCGCCCACGAGGAGCTGCAGGAAGGCGAGGCGCTTGCGCTCGTCGAGGCGGCCGGTGATCCCGAAGTCGAGCAGCGCCGAGCGGCCGTCGGGCAGCACGAACAGGTTCCCGCCGTGCAGGTCCCCGTGGAAGATCCCCCAGATGAGGGCGCCTTCGAGGAACGAGATGAGCCCGGCGCGCAGCAGCCCGGTGGTGTCGATCCCGGCCCGGGCCATCCCCTCCACGTCGTCGAAGGCGAACCCGGAGAGCCGCTCCATCACCAGGACCCGGCGGGTGACGAGCTCGGGGTGGGGACGGGGCACGACGGTGGTGCGCACGCCGGTGCGGGCGAGCACCCGGGCGAGGTCGAGGAGGTTCTCGGCCTCGAGGCGGAAGTCGAGCTCCTCGGTGATCGTCTCGGCGAACAGCTCCACGAGCGCCGGCGGGTTCGCCAGCGCCGCCACCGGGATCCGCCCGACGAGGCGGGGTGCCAGCCAGGCCATCGCCCGCAGGTCCTGCCGGACCCGGCCGGCCACCTGGGGCCGCTGGACCTTCACCACCACGTCCTCGCCGCTGCGCAGGCGGGCCGCGTGCACCTGGGCGATCGACGCCGCGGCGAGCGGCACCTCCTCGAAGCCGGCGAAGGTGGCGGTCAGGGGGCGGCCGAGGTCCTCTTCCACCACCCGGCGCACGTCGTCGAAGGATTCCGGGGGTACCCGGTCGCGCAGCAGCTTGAACTCGCGGACCAGCTCTTCGGGGAACAGACCGTCGCCGCCCGAGATGATCTGGCCGAGCTTGATGTAGGTCGATCCGAGACGCTCGAACGCCCTTCGCAGCCGCCGCGAGATCGCGGCGCGCGACCCTGGACGCCCCCGTTCGCGCAGCCACCAGACACCCACCGCGACCCCGAGCGTGGCGGTGACGGCCGCGAAGCGCCCGAGAGGCGGGATCCGCTCCGGGGTGACCAGCCGGGGGACCTCGGCCCGCACCCGGGCCCGCAGGTCGTCGAGGCCGCGACGCCACGTGAGGCGCTCGAGCTCGACGATCCAGGGGGCGGTCTCGCTGAACGCGCCGAGCTCCAGGTCGGCGGGCCGGTCCGGGGCGGGCGGGACGGCGGGGGCATCTCGGGCCATTCGGACCCGACGCTACCCGCCGTCCCGGCCCGTTCCCCAGGGCGGGCCCGCGGGGTTCAGCCGAAGCGGCGGCACCCCCAGCCGGAGAGGCCGTAGCGGGCGTGGACGCGCTCGGCGACGACGATCTGCTGCTCCCGGCTGGCGAGCCCGGCGTTGGGCGCGAACTCCCGGCCGCCGAACGCGTCCCAGGTGGTGTTGGCGAAGCCGAGACCGCCGGAGTACCGGGGTCCTTGCATCGACCAGTTGCCGCCCGTCTCGCAGCGGGCGATCCCGTCCCAGTCGACGTTCGTGCGCCGGGGCGGCAGCGGCGGCGGCGGGGGCGGGGCCACCTTCGCCGCCTTGGCCGCCAGCAACCTGGCCACCTGGGCGTCGAGCGCGGCCCGGTGATCCGTGCGCGCCGGTCGGCGGCTCACGGCCGGCTCGAGCTCGGGGGTGCGGATGGAGGGGTGCGCGGCGGCCGGCCGCCCCTCATGTGGAGGGTGCGTGTCGGTGCCGGACCCGGCCGCCGGCGGGCGGTCACCGAGGGCGGTGACGGTGGCCGTGCCGAGCGACAGCGCCAGCAGCGCCGCACCCAGCCCGGCGAGCAGTCGTGCGTGCATGTTCGTGCCTCCTCGAGTGTCGGTCCCGTCCGGCCGCGTCGAGATCCACGGGACGGA
>CALEDW010000260.1 GCA_937949585.1 uncultured Acidimicrobiia bacterium | reverse complement strand
GGTCGCCGGTCGCACCGCCGAGGGTGTAGTCGACGAAGAAGTCGATGTGGCTGCGCCACAACGCCAGGAACTGCTCGCCCGCGTCGTCGCCGTACACCGAGGCAACCGCCTTCGACAGCGCAACAGAGTTCTCGTCGAGGGTTTCGACGGCCGATTTGACGGCCGGGTTCTCGAGGTCGCCGCCGGCCCGGACGGCGGTCGCGATGGCGGCACCGGCCAGGTACACGTGCTCTTGGAGCAGCGACGTGAGTCCTGCTCGAAGCTCGGCGGCGCCGGTGTCGACGGGTGAAGCGGTGGTGTCGCGCCGCTTGTCGGCGGTCTGGTCGGTACGGTCGGTACGGTCGGTACGGTCGGGGCCGCCACCGCCGCAGGCGGCCGCAACCAGGGTGAACATGGCAAGGGCCGCCCCGAGCTTGACGAACTTCCGATTCATGATGCTCCTTCGGATAGGTGGTTCCGAAAGAGTTCGGAGTGGGCGGCCTTTTGGATGTGCCGATTTGGATGTGCCGTGCATCGGACGGAGCGATCCGACCCCCCCTTTTTTTCTGAGCCCAGAGGGCGTGATGCCTGTTCGTCCCGGTCGAATAGGACGACCGGCGTGCTGCGGCATCACACATCCGATCCCCGCCCCGCTCCGAACTCCACCGTGATGAGTGACGAGCTCACCCAAGCGAGCGACGCCCAACTCGTCGTCGCCATCGGCCGGTGGCGCCAGGACGCCCTCGCCGAGGCCTACCGCCGCCACGCCGGCGCCGTGTTCGCGCTCGCGAACCGGGTGCTCACCAACCGAGTGCTCGCCGAGGAGATCCTGCAGGAGGTGTTCCTGGGCCTCTGGGATCATCCCGATCGCTTCGACCCGCAGCGGGGAAGCCTGCGGTCGTACCTGCTCGCCCAGGCGCACCACCGCGCGGTGGACATCGTCCGCTCCGAGGAAGCGCGGCGGGTACGCGAGGAGCGACAGCACCAGACCGTGGCGCGAGCCGAGGCCGGTTACGACCTGGAGCACGAGGTGTGGGACCTCACCGTCGCCGAGCACGTCCGCAGCGCCCTCGCATTGCTCCCCCCGGAAGAGCGGCGGGCGATCGAGCTGGCCTACTTCGGCGGCAAGACCTACCGGGAGGTTGCCGTTGCGCTCGACCAGCCCGAAGGCACGGTGAAGACCCGCATCCGGTCCGGCCTTCGCCGCCTTCGCTCCGCGCTGATCGGTTCCGGCATGGGAGGACGGCCGTGACCCACGAGGAGATCCGAGAGTTCCTCGGCGTCTACGCCCTCGACGCCGTCGATCCCGATGAGCGCATCGTCGTGGACCGCCACCTCCGAGAGTGCGCGCGCTGCCGAGCCGAGGTGCAGGACCACCGGGAGACGGCCGCCATGTTGGCCCACACCGGCGGCGATGCACCCGACGGGGTCTGGCAACGCATCGCCGACTCGCTCGAGGCGCCCCCACCCGGCCTGCGTCTCGTGCCCGTCGATGCCGCCGGGCCGCGACGATCCCGGCGCCTGCCGCAAGTGATGCTGGCGGCTCTCGCCGCGGCCGCGCTGGTCGTGGCGGTGCTGGTGATCCAGGTGCGCCACCAGGAGCGCCGCATCGACGAACTCCAGACCGCGCTGCACGATCCGCTCACACAGGTGTTCCAGGCCGCGCTCGCCGATCCGGACTCCGAGGTCTTCGAGCTGTCCTCGGCCGACGGGCGTACCACACTCCGAGGCGTCGTCACGGCAGACGGTACCGGCTACCTGCGCGCCTCGTCGCTGCCCCGCCTGGCCCGCGACCGTACCTATCAGCTGTGGGGGGCCGCCGGCGACCGGCTGATCTCGCTCGGCGTGATGGGACCACGGCCCGGGATCGTCTCGTTCCGTGCCGAGCCGTACAGCACGTTCGCCATCACCGAAGAGGTAGGCGCCGGGGTCGTCGTGACCACCAACCACCCGATCGTGGCCGGAGGCACCGCCTGAGCGCCTCCGGTTGCTCGTACCCGCCGCCCGCCCCACCGGAGTCCGGACCGCGCATGGTGGAGACGATGGGACTCGAACCCACGACCTCCTGCTTGCAAAGCAGGCGCTCTCGCCGACTGAGCTACGTCCCCGAGGTCCTCCGTCATCGTAGGCGGGCCCGACGGGCCCGGCCCGGTCGTCGCTCATCGGCCGACGGCGATGCCACCCTTCGAGATCGCTCACGGGCGCTCGGGAGGATGCCGGGCGGAGCAAAGCGTCGACGTGCCCCGCGGCCGCCGCGCCCCGACCCCGACCTCAGGCGCCGCGGCCGGGGACCAACCGATCGGCCAGCGGGTCGGCGAACCGGGTGACGACCGGGCCGACCACGGCGGTGAGGAGCACGTACGCCGCCGCGGTCGGCCCGAGGTCGGGGTGGACACCGGCGGCACCGGCCGCCAGACCGGCGATGACGATGGAGAACTCACCCCGGGCGATGAGTGCCGTGCCCGCCCGCATACGCCCCCGGGTCGAGATCCCACTCCGGGCTGCGGCCCACCAGCCCACCCCGACCTTCGTCACCGCCGTCACCACGCCCAGCGCCGCAGCCACCCCCAC
Source organism: uncultured Acidimicrobiia bacterium (assembly GCA_937949585.1). Lineage (GTDB taxonomy): Bacteria > Actinomycetota > Acidimicrobiia > IMCC26256 > CALEDW01 > CALEDW01. Next base: position 7,950 of record CALEDW010000260.1, on the reverse strand, counting down.
CACCGGGACCAGGTCGGCGGCGTCGATCTGGAGACCGAAGAACAGGAAGAACGTCGCGGCGAACAGGGTCCGGAGCGGCTCCACGAGCTCGGCGGCGCGGTCACGGGCCGGGCCCGACAGCCCGATGCCCACGAGGAACGCCCCGATCGCCGCCGAGACCTGGAGGCGGATCGCCACCCCACCGACGAGCAGCACCACCCCCACGGTCATGAGCAGCAGCACCTCGTCGGAACGGCTGTGGAACAGCTCGCTCACCCGCTCGCCGTACCGCAACGCCAGGACCAGGAAGGCCGTCACCGCGCCGAGCGCCAACAGCACCGCGAGACCGGCGTCCTCCATGTCCTCACCGAGCAGCAGGACGCTCACCACCGGCAGGTACACGGCCATGGCCAGGTCCTCGATCACCAGGATCCCCAGCACCGACGGGGTCTCGCGGTTGCCGAGCCGGCCCAGGTCGGTGAGCAGTTTCGAGATCACCCCGGACGACGAGATGTAGGTGACCCCACCGAGCAACGCCGCCGACAGCGCCGACCACCCCAACGCCAGCCCGGCGACGAACCCCGGGGTGAAGTTGCACGCCGCGTCGAGCAACCCGGCCGGGAACTGGGAGCGCAGCGCCCCGCTCAGCTCGTCGCCGGAGTACTCCAGGCCCAGCGCGAACAGCAGGAGCAGCACCCCCAACTCCGCCGCGGTGGTGATGAACTCCTCGCTGAGCCGCAGCGACGGGACCCGGCCCGAGCCGATGACCAGACCGGCCAGCAGGTACAGCGGGATCGGGCTCAGGGCGACCCGGCGGGCCAGCCGGGCCAGGATCCCCAGGCCCAGGAACACCGCCCCGAGCTCGACGAGCGTCCCCGCGGGGGCGGGGCCCGCCCCGAGGCTCACCCGGACTCGAGGAGCGCGTACAGCCGCTGCATCCCTTCCGCGGTTCCCACGCCCACGATCGTGTCGCCGGCCTGCAGACGGGCCTCGGCGCCCGGAGCGGGGATCGTCTCGGTGCCCCGCAGCACCGCCACCACCGACACCCCCGTGCGGGTGTGCACCGCGAGCTCGGCGAGGCTGTGGCCCACCGCCGGCGACGACGGGGCCACGGTGAGCCAGTCGATCGCCAGCCCTTGCACCTCTTGTTGCATCGCGGCGAGGGCCTGGCCGATGTGGGCCGCGCCGAGCAGCTCGGCGAGGGTGAGCGCGTCCTCGCCGTCGAGCTCGACGGTCACCCGGCAGGCGTCCGGGTCCTCGACCGAGTACACGAGCAACGAACGGCGGCCCCCGTGGTGCACCAGCACCCCGAGGCGGGCGCCGGACCGGGTCACGAAGTCGTAGCGGATCCCCACACCCGGCAGCGGGGTCTCCCGCACCTCGCTCATCGCCACCTCCCCGGCGACGCACCCACACGGTGACGCTGCGCCCGCACGCTACCCGGCGCCGTCGGCGCCGGCGGGCCCGTTCAGCGCACGGGCACGCCGTCGAAGGCCAACGTCGGCACGCCGAGGTCCCGTACGGTCGCCACCACCGCCCGTGCCCGCACCACCTCGGCCGGCCCGGTCACCCCCGGGACCCGCTCCACGAGGCGCGCATCCCGACGGGCCAGCGCCGCGGCCAGCACCCCCAGGCAGGTCCCGGCGATCTGTGCCGCCTCACCCACCGCCCCGTAGACCAGCACCTCCGGGACCCGGCCGCGCCGGCCCCGCACCTCGACCAGCACGCCGCCGAGGTGCGCCGCGGCGTCCCTCGACCACCGCCGCGGTGCGCCGGCGCGCCGCACACCCACGAACCGGGCCTCCGGGAACGCCCGGTGCACGAGTCGGGCACCGTCGGTGGTGGGGATGCAGTCCCGCGCCCCGACCGGATCGGGGAACCACACCAGCTCCGGGCCGCGCCTGGTCACCTCACGCCGCGCCCCTTCCCACCATTCGAAGGCCCGCCGGCCCCGCGCTCGCTGCGCCACTTGTCGGCACGCCCGTCCGGCCTCGCCGAAGCGGGCGACGCGCACCTCCTCGACCCGTTCGAGCGCGTCGGCAGCGTGCCGCACGAGCACGTCCGCCAGCCCCGGCGCCATCCCGGCCCCGATGAGCACCGGGACGCCCGCGGCCCGGGCCTCGTCGTCGAGGCCGCACAGCCGGGCCAGCGCGGCGGCATCGTCGGTGGCGGTCACCGCGGGCACCCCGGCGGCGATCGCGGCCCGCACGGCCCGCACATCCGGTCCCGGAGGCAGCGCGGTGACCAGCAGGTCGGTGCTCTCCGGGAGCGGCTGGCCGGGCCGCCACGCCACCGGCTCGCCCCCCACCTCGGGCGCTGCCGCAACCGCAACGGCCCGGCGGGACCGGCGGTCGGTCACGGCCAGTGGCCCAGTCCACCCGCTGCGGCGAAGCGCGACGGCCGCGGCGGCGCCGACCGCACCGCAACCCACGACGAGGATCCCGGCCTCACTCACCGGAACTCCGGCGCCTCCAGCACCCGCCAGCCGCCCCTGGTGGGTGGGACGCCACCCCGGCCCCGCAACCTCACGATCGCCCCGGCCACGAGCGCCAGACCGAGCACGACGAGCACTCGCCGCAGGGTCCGCACCACGCAGAGCCTACCCAGCGGCGCTGCCGGGGACCCGGGGTGGGGCTAGCTGGAATCGAACCAGCGACCTCATCCTTATCAGGGATGCGCTCTCACCGACTGAGCTATAGCCCCGTGCCCGGGCATGCTACCGCCCCGGGATCGCGGGCTCAGCGGCGCTCGGCCTCCACGAGGGTGCACTCCACGCCACCCACCCAGTCGGCGAACAGGTTGTAGAGCGCGGCCGCGAGCACGCTCAGCAGGGTCATGAGCGCCACCAGCACCAGCCCGACCAGCAGGACCCCCTGGAACAGCTGCGCCGGCAGGAGCCGGTAGTTCGAGGCGCTGAGCAGGTCGCCCATGAACCGCTCGACGTTGCCGATCACCCCGGCGGCGTCGGCGACCGCCCACAGCACGACGAGAGCCACCAGGGTCACGGCCAGCGCCGCGAGGTAGAAGCACAGCGCCACCCGCAGCACCGACCACACCCCGACCCGCTGCACCTCGCACCGAGAGGACCGCACCCGGGCCGCCGGCGCGACCGCCAGTTCGATCGCCTGCTTCAGCTCCCGCCGCCGGCGGCGCCGCACCTTCGTCGCCGTCTCGGTTGCGGCGGCGGGGACCGGATCCACGTCCTAGAGCTCCTCCCCCTCGCCGCCCTCGAGCACCGGTGCCACGGCCACCACCTGCTCATCGGCGCCGAGCCGGGTGACACGGACCCCGGTGGCGTCCCGACCCTGGGCCGAGATCTCCTTCACCTTGAGCCGGATGATATTCCCGGCCGAGGAGAACACGAGGATCTCATCGGCCGGGGTGACGGTGAACGCCGCGACCACCCCCCGGCGCCGCGCCGTGATCCGCATGCCCCGCACGCCCTGACCACCCCGGTGCTGGCGCTTGAAGTGCTCGAGCCGGGTCCGCTTGCCGTGCCCGGTCTCGCTCACGAACAGCAGCACCCCGTCGTCCCGGGCGACGTCGCAGGACACCACCGCGTCGTCGTCGCCGCGCAGTCGCATCCCCTGCACCCCGCGGGCCGAGCGGCCCATGGGACGGACCTCGTCCTCCGGGAACCGAATGGTCATCCCGTTGCGCGACACCATCACGATGTCGTCGTCGCCGCGGGTCTGGATGACCCGAACCAGCTCGTCTCCCTCCCGGAGCGACAGGGCGATGATCCCGGTGCGCAGCGAACTGTCGTACTCGGTGATGCGGGTCTTCTTCACCAGACCGTGCCTGGTGGCGAAGAAGAGGAACCGGCCGTCTTCGTACGTCCGGGTGTCGATGACGGCCTGGGTGTGCTCGTCGGGACCGAACGACAGGAGGTTGACGATGGCGGTCCCGCGCGCGTGGCGTTCCTTGCGGGGGATCTCGTGGGCCCGGATCCGGTACACCTTTCCCCGGTTGGTGAAGAAGAGCAGGTACGAGTGGGCGGTCGTGGTGAGGAGGTGCTCCACGTAGTCGCCGTCCTTGGAGACCGCGGCCCGCACTCCCTTGCCGCCCCGGCCCTGCCGGCGGAACGCGTCGGCGTCCACCGTCTTCACGTAGCCCTTGTTGGTGAGCATCACGACGACCTCTTCGTCCTCGATGAGGTCGAGGTCGTCGATCTCGCCGCTGTCGAGGACCACCTCGGTGCGCCGGGCGTCGGCGTAGCGTTCCCGCAGCTCCCCGAGCTCATCCTTGATCACCCCGTCGAGCTTCTTGGGGTCGGCCAGGATCGCCTCCAGCTCGGCGATGGTCCGCTGCAGGTCCTCGAACTCGTCCCGCAGCTTCTGGTGCTCGAGCTGGGCCAGCCGACGGAGCTGCATGTCGAGGATGTGGTTGGCCTGCACCTCGGTGAACGAGAAGGGCTCGGCCATCAGCCCGGCCCGGGCCGCGTCGGTGTCCTCCGAGCCGCGGATGAGGGCGATGATCTCGTCGATGGCGTCCAGCGCCCGCAGCAGCCCCTCCACGATGTGGGCCCGGTCACGGGCCTTGCCGAGGCGGTACTCGGTGCGGCGCCGAACGACCTCGCGTTGGTGGTCGATGTAGGTCTGCAGGGCCTGGGCCAGGTTCAACAGGCGCGGCACGCCGTCCACCAGCGCCAGCATGTGCACCGCGAACGTGGTCTGCATCGGCGTGTGCTTCCACAGCTGGTTCAGCACGACCTTCGGGCTGGCGTCCCGCTTGAGGTCGATCACCAGGCGCACCGTGTCCCCCGACGACTCGTTGCGCACGTCGCGGATGCCCTCGATCCGCTTCTCGTTGACGAGCTTGGCGATCGCGGTACCGATCGTCTCGACGGCGGTCTGGTACGGCACTTCCGTCACCACGATCTGGTGCCCGCCCCGGTGTTCGGTGATCTCGGCCACCGCCCGCATCTTCAGCGATCCCCGCCCGGTCCGGTAGGCGTCGCGGATCCCGGCGTGGCCGAGAATGCGGGCCCCGGTCGGGAAGTCCGGGGCCCGCACGAACGCCATCAGGTCGTCGGGCGTGGCGTCGGGATGGTCGATCAAGTGGCGCGTGGCGTCCACGATCTCCCCGAGGTTGTGGGGCGGAATGTTGGTGGCCATCCCCACCGCGATGCCCCCGCCGCCGTTGACGAGCAGGTTCGGGAACCGGGCCGGCAGCACGACCGGCTCGCGGTTGTTGCCGTCGTAGGTGGGGACGAAGTCGACGGTGTCCTCGTCGATCTCACCCAGCACCTCCATGGCCAGCGGCGCCAACCGGGCTTCCGTGTAGCGCATCGCCGCCGGCCGGTCGTTCGGGTCGGGTGAGCCGAAGTTGCCGTGCCCGTCGACGAGCGGGTACCGCAAGGAGAAGTCCTGGGCCATCCGGGCCAGCGCGTCGTAGATCGCCTGGTCGCCGTGGGGGTGGTACTTCCCCATGACGTCGCCGACCGCCGCCGCGCACTTCTTGTGGGGGCGGTCGGGTCGCAACCCCCCTTCGAACATCCCGTACAGGATCCGCCGCTGTACCGGCTTCAGTCCGTCCCGGGCGTCGGGCAGCGCCCGGGCGGTGATGACCGACATCGCGTAGTCCAGGAAGGAGCGCTCCATCTCCTCCTGGATCTCGATGGGCTCGACGTTGGGCTCGAGCGTCGGTTGGGTGCCCTCGTCCGGCACGGGTCCTCCTCCGGGGCTTCGGCTCAGATGTCGAGGAAGCGCACGTCCCTGGCGTTCTCCTGGATGAACTCCTTGCGGGCCTCGACGTTCTCGCCCATGAGCCGGGCGAAGATGTCGTCGGCGATCGCGGCGTCCTCCACCGTCACCTGCAGGAGCGACCGGGTGGCCGGGTTCATGGTGGTGGCGCCGAGCTCCTGCCAGTCCATCTCACCCAGACCCTTGAAGCGGCTCACCTCGATGCGCCGCCCTTGGTGCTCGGCCTCGAACGCCCGGAGTGCGGCGTCGTCCTTGAGGTAGTGCCGCTCTTTGCCCACGTCGGCCCGGTACAGCGGCGGCTGGGCGATGTACACGAACCCCTGCTTCACCAACTCCGGGAGGTGGCGGTAGAAGAAGGTGAGGAGCAGCGTGCGGATGTGCGCCCCGTCGACGTCGGCGTCGGCGAGGATGCAGATCTTGTGGTACCGGAGGCGCTCCAGGTTGAACTCGTCGTCGATCCCGGTGCCGATCGCCGAGATGAGCGCCTGGATCTCCTCGTTCTTGAGGATCCGGTCGAGGCGCGCCTTCTCGACGTTCAGGATCTTTCCCCGGATGGGCAGGATGGCCTGGAACTCCGGGTTGCGGGCCCGTTTGGCGGAGCCACCCGCGCTGTCGCCCTCCACGATGAACAGCTCGGAGCGGGCCGGGTCCTTGGAGGAGCAGTCGGCGAGCTTGCCGGGCATCGCCGAGCCCTCGAGCAGCGACTTGCGACGGGTGAGTTCCCGCGCCTGGCGGGCCGCCACCCGCGCCCGGGCCGCCTGCGACGCCTTGGCCACCACGGCCCGCGCCTCGCTCGGGTGTTCCTCGAGCCATTCCGCCAGGCGCTCGTTGGTCACCCGCTCCACCAGCGACCGGATCTCGGCGTTGCCGAGCTTCGCCTTCGTCTGCCCCTCGAACTGCGGGTTGCGCAGCTTCACCGAGACGATCGCGGTGAGACCCTCGCGGATGTCCTCGCCAAGCAGGTTCCCGTCCTTGTCCTTGAGCAGCCCCTTCGCCTTCGCGTAGCGGTTGACGACGTTGGTGAGCGCCTTCTTGAACCCTTCCTCGTGCATCCCGCCCTCGGTGGTGGCGATGTTGTTCGCGAAGGAGTGGATGCCCTCGTGGTAGCCGGTGTTCCACTGCATCGCGATCTCGACCTCGGCGCCGTCCCCCCGCTCCGCGATCGCGATCACCCGCTTGAAGAGCGGGTCCTTGGCGACGTTGAGATGCTTGACGAAGTCGACGATCCCGCCCGTGTACCGGAAGGTGTGCGCCGTCGGCGGCTGCGTGCGCTCGTCGGTGAAGCGGATCTCCAGCCCCCGGTTGAGGAACGCCATCTCCCGCAGCCGTTCGAGCAGGGTCTGGGCCCGGAACTCGGTGTCCTCAAAGATCTCCGGGTCCGGCCAGAAGGTCACGATCGTGCCCGTGCGCCGCGAGGCGGCCTTCCTGGTGAGCTTGCCCTTCGGCCGGCCCCCGTTCTCGAAGACCATCTCCCAGCGCCCACCGTCGCGGTGGATCTCGAGCTCGAGCCGCCGGGACAGCGCGTTCACCACCGACACGCCCACCCCGTGGAGGCCACCGGAGATCTTGTACCCCTCGCCCCCGAACTTCCCGCCGGCGTGGAGCGTGGTGAGGACGATCTCCGCAGCCGATTTCCGCGGGTTCTCGGGATGCGGGTCCACGGGGATGCCCCGACCGTTGTCGGCCACCCGGCATCCCCCGTCGGCCAGCAACGTCACCTCGATCCGGGTCGCATGGCCGGCCATCGCCTCGTCCACCGCGTTGTCCACGACCTCGTACACGAGGTGGTGGAGGCCGCTGAGGCTGGTCGACCCGATGTACATCCCGGGCCGCTCGCGCACCGGCTCCAGACCCTTGAGGACCGTGATGTCCTTCGCCGCGTACGCCACGCGCGCGCACCCTCCTCTTCGCGTCCCGGTGGCGGGATCGACCGTGCCCCACGGCATCCGGGCCCGGCGAGCACGCTCGGGGCCCGCGTCCTCGCCGCCGGCGGGCGCCGACTCGGCGCCCGCGAAACCCCAGGTCAGAGGGAGGATCGGACGGGTCGCTGGGTCCGTGCCACCGACGGCAGCCTACCAGTCGACCGGGCCGTCCCGTGGTTCTGCCGGCCGGCCCGCAGCGCCGCCCGCGCCCCGCTCACGGCCGCGTGACCGTCACCCGTACCCCCAACCCTCCACCGGCGTGCTCGCTCAGGCGCCGGGCCAGCTCGGCGCCCCGATAGCGGGCGCGGCTGGCCCACACCCCGCCGTCGGCCACCAGGTGCACG
>CALEDW010000259.1 GCA_937949585.1 uncultured Acidimicrobiia bacterium | reverse complement strand
AGTGGGCGAGGTGCTCGGGGCCGAGCACGCCCGGTCGCTCCGGCGCCCCGAGGAAGGTGCCCATCCCCGGCATCACGATCCGGTTGCGCAGCTCCAAGGCCCCGATCCGCGCCGGGTTCCACAGGTGCCGTACCCGCACGGCGGCTGCCTAGCACGCGGCGGCGCCGGCCGGCGTCGGGACCTTCGTCCCCGATCCCCGCAACGTTGGTCGCTCACGCAACGCCCGCGGACCCGCGAGCCTGGGGGCATGCGAACCACGAAGCAGCTCGTGCGGGCCGCCGGCCTCGCCGCCGGGGTCCTGAGCGCGATCGCGGCCACCTCTTCGGACACCTGGATCGGGCGGCATGCCCGGGCACTCGGTCGTCGGCTCGAACGCGACGTCCGCTACGCGGTCGCCGCCGCGCCCGGCCTCCTGTACCGCCTCGCCGGTCGCCGACCCGATCCCGACGTGAGCGACGACGTCCTCGCCGACCGGATCCGTTCCGGCCTCGGCCCGCTCGAGCGTCGCCTCGACGTGCCCCGCGTCCACGTGACGGTTCGGGATCACCGGGCCGTCCTGCACGGCGACGTGCGCACCCGCGCCCAGGCCGAGGCGATCGAGGCGCACGTCGCCCGTGTCAGCGGGGTGCGGGCGGTGGAGTCGCACCTGCACGTGGGGCTCACCCGGGGCGAGACCACCCCGTCCCAGGCCGGACCACCGCCCCCGTCACGCCAGCTCACCGCGCTGCGCACCGCCGCGGCCGAGGCCGGCGCGCCCGAGCCCGACGCGGCCGTCGGTGCCGTCGTCGCCGCGTTCCTCGACCGGCTCCCCGGCGACGAGGCGGAGCAGGTGGCCGGCCACCTGCCCGCCGACGTCCGGGCCCTGCTGCCCGAGCGCCGACCGGCACAGCGGGGCGCCCGCCCCGCCCGGACGGGCGCCGAACTGCTGGCGCCCCTGGTCGAGGACGGCACGCTCCCGGCCGACGGCGCCGAGGCGATCGGCCGGGCGGTGTGCTCCACCCTGGGCCGCCTCGTGCCCGAGGAGGTCGCCGACGTCGCCGCCGTGCTCCCCGGCGACCTGCGAACATGGTGGCCCTCACCGGCACCGGCGTGAGCCGCCGGTGAAGCAGGTCACGCCCGGGGGGTCCTGCGTCGGGGCCTCCCGTCGGCGCCGGACAGCGGAGGAGGGCCCGCGCACCCATGGCTGAACTGCAGCACCCGCCCACGGTCGTCGTCCGAGGGGAGATCCCCGACCAGAGCGTCCGCTACGCCCGGGACAAGCTGGAACACGTCCTGGCCTCCCGCTCCGGCCGGGTCCTCGACGCCCGGATCCGCTTCGACCACCACGAGGATCCCGCCCGCCCCCGGCCGGTGCACGTCGAGCTCGTCGTCGACCTCGACGGCCGCATCGTGCGGGCCCGCCGGTCGGCGCCCACGGTCACCGAGGCCGTCGACCTCGCGCTCGACCGGCTCGAACGCGGCCTCGACGCGGTCATCGAACGGCCTCGCGCCAAGGCGATGCGCCACCGCGACGGGCTGAGCTGGCACCACAACGACCTTCCCCGCACCCCGCGCCCGTTCTTCCCACGCCCGGTCGAGGAGCGCTCGGTCGTCCGGCGCAAGACCTTCGCCATGGAGCGCACCTCGATCGAGGAGGCCCTGTTCGATCTCGAGGTGCTCGACCACGACTTCTTCCTCTTCGTCCACGACGAGACCGGTGCGGAGGCGGTGGTCTACCGGCGGGACGGCTCGTACGGGATCAGCCAGCGGGTCCCGACCCCACAGACCATCGCCGCGCTCGAGATCCCCATTGAGGTGGCCCCGGGCCCGCCGACCCTCACCGAGGCCGAGGCCATCGAGGCCCTGGAGGTCGCCGACGCCCCGTTCGTGTTCTTCGCCGACACCGACACCGGCCGGGGCCGCGTCGTGTACCGGCGCTACGACGGGCACTACGGGATCGTGGAACCGGCCTGAGCGCCGGGCCGTCGCCGGGCGGCTCCCGCGACCGTGTCGGTCCGCCTCAGCGGGTCAACGCCGCGATCCCGGCGAGCATCATCACGAGGCCCAGCGCGGCGAACAGCGCCGAGCGCCCGACCGGGGCGACCGCCAGGTCGCCGGTGCCGCTCCGTCCGGCGGCCCGCCGACGCGACGCCCCTTTGACCTTCGTCGAGCGGGCCCCCGCCGGCCGGGCGGGGGCCCGGCGGTCCCGGCGGCGGCGCAGGAGCGCCAGGCCGTTGCCGACCACGAGCGCGGCGCCGAGCGCCACCACCAGCTCCCGCAGCACCTGGTCGTAGAAGTCCACGGCGGAAGGGTACGGCGCCGTGGTACAACGCGGGCGTGCGGCTCATCATCGCCCGCTGCCGGGTCGGCTACGACGGGCGTCTCGGGGCGCGCCTCGACGAGGCGGTCCGACTGGTGATGCTGAAGGCCGACGGCTCGGTGGCGGTCCACGCCGACTCCGGCGCCTACAAGCCGCTCAACTGGATGGCCCCACCATGCCACCTGCGCGTCGGCCGCGACGAGATCGTGGCCACGAACCCCCGCGGTGAGGCCCTGCGGATCGAGCTCCTCGAGGTGCTCGACGACCGCGAGGTCACCCTCGGCGAGGACCCCGGTGTGGCCAAGGACGGGGTGGAGGCGGAGCTGCAGGAGCTGCTGGCCCGGCGCCTCGACGCGCTGCACCCCGATCTGCGACTGGTCCGCCGGGAGTACCCCACCGACATCGGGCCGGTCGACCTGCTGTGCCGGGACGGGGACGGACGGGCCGTCGTGATCGAGGTGAAGCGGGTCGGCGAGATCTCCGGTGTCGAACAGCTCCTGCGCTATCAGGAGCGCCTCGACCGGGACACCCGGCTCGCCCCCACTCGGGGGATGCTCGTCGCCACCCGCATCAAGCCCCAGGCCCGTGTCTTCGCGGCCGGCCGCGGCGTCGAGTGCCGTGAGGTCGACCCGACCGAGCTGCGCGGCGACGACGACACGCTGCGCCTCTTCGAGGTGTGAGCGTGGCTCCCGGCCCGCCGCCCGATCCGTGCCCCGTACCCTAAGGTGCCCACACCGGGCACGATCCATGTGCTCCCCACGCCGGAGCCGGCTCGCCCCCGAACGTCGAGGACGAGGCACGACGCGCCCTCGACCGGTACCTGCAGAGCCGGGGCTGGCCCGGGCCGGGTTTCACGCCGCCACCCTCG
>CALEDW010000258.1 GCA_937949585.1 uncultured Acidimicrobiia bacterium | reverse complement strand
CGGACCTACCCCGATCTCGGCGGCCACCCGGGCCAGGTGATCGGTGTTGACCACGGCGGCCCGCACCTTGGCCAGCTCGCCTTCGGCCATGTCGGGCCGGGTGCGGTACAGCTCGTCGGTGACCACGAGGCCGAGCACGGCGTCACCGAGGAACTCGAGGCGCTCGTTGGACTCGGCGCCGGGGTGCTCGGCGCACCAGGAACGGTGGCGGAGCGCGGTGTCGAGCAGCGCGGGGTCCCGGAACCACCACGAGATCCGGCCCTGCAACGCCCGACACGCCGCGGCCCGGCGGTCGGGAGACCCGGGGACGTCTGGGTCCGGCAGCGGGAGGGGTTCTCGCCCGCCGGTCACTCAGCCTCCGAGCCGGGCCAGGACGTAGGCAACGGCCTCACCCACGGTGCGGAGCTCGGCGAGGTCTTCGTCGTCGATGCTGAACCCGACGGTGCGCTCCCCGAGCTCCTCCTCGAGGGCTTCCACCAGCTCGATGAGCGCCAGTGAGTCGGCTTCGAGGTCCTCCACGAAGCGGGCCTCGGGCACCACCTGGTCCTCGTCGATCTCCAGGATCTCCGCCAGGTGCTGACGGATGACGGCGAGCACCCCTGCCTCGTCGAGCGGCTCGGAGCTGGAGTGGGTCTCAGCCGGCATGGAGCGCCTCCTCGAGTCGTGCGGTCATCCCCGAGCGGACACACTCGGCCGCGACCCCCACGGCGTTCGCGATCGCCCGGGCCGACGACGCGCCGTGCGAGATGATGCAGATCCCGCGCACGCCGAGCAGAACGGCCCCGCCGATCGTGTCGGGGTCGAGGTAGTCCCGGGCCGCCTCGATCAGCGCCGGGGTGACCGCCGCCGCAGCGTCGGACGGGGCGGCCTCCACGGTGCGGAACACCAGGGTGGCGGCGGCACGCAGGGCACCCTCCATCGTCTTCAGCGCGACGTTGCCGGTGAACCCGTCGGTGACGATCACGTCCGGCCGTCCGCTCATCAGGTCACGCCCCTCGACGTTGCCGACGAAACCCGGCACGCCGGCGAGGCGGGTATGCGCCGCCTTGCGCAGCGTGTCACCTTTGCCGGGCTCCTCGCCGTTCGACAGCAGCCCGACGGTCGGGTGTTTGACGCCGGTGCGCACCGCGGCGTAGGCCCGCCCCAGCCGGGCGAACTGCTCGAGCCACTCCGGCCGGGCGTCGACGGTGGCACCGGCGTCGACGAGCACCTGCGGGCGACCGAACGGCACCGGTACCGGCACCGCGACGCACGGCCGGGCGACCCCCCGCATCCGGCCCATCCGCAAGAGGGCCGCGGCCATGGTGGCGCCGGTGTTGCCGGCGGAGACCATCGCGTCGGCGCGGCCGTCGCGCACCAGCTCGGCGGCGCGGACCACGGAGGCGTCCTTGTGGGTCCGCACCGCCGCTGCGGGGTCGTCGGCCATCCCGATGACCTCCCGGCAGTCGACCAGCTCCACCCCGGCCGGGACCTCACCGGCCGGCAGGTGCTCCCGGACCTGCTCTGCGGGGCCGCTGAGCAGCACCTCCACCCCTAGCCCGGCCGCCGCCCGCAGGGCTCCGGCCACGATCTCCGCCGGGGCGCGGTCGCCGCCCATGGCGTCGACCGCGATACGCACCGGAAGCGGGCCTCGCCTAGCCGACGTCGATGGCCTGGCGACCGTGGTACCACCCGCAGTTGCCACAGACCACGTGAGGGAGCTTCACCGCCCCGCACTGGGGGCACACGGAGCGGGCCGAGGCACGCAGGCGCCAGGTCGCGGCGCGACGGCTGCGGGCCCGGGCGCGGGGGGTCTTGCGCTTGGGGACGGCCACTGCTCAACGCTCCTCGGGGTCGGTGGAGGCGGGCGACAGGCCGCCACCGGCCGACACCAGCACGGCCAGCGGCGCCCACCGGGGGTCGCCGGCCGGCGCGGCGCACCGGCACGGCTCGAGGTTGCGGTCGGCGCCGCACCCGGGGCAGAGCCCGGCGCAGTCCGGCCGGCACACCGGGACCAGCGGCAGCTCGCAGAGCACCACGTCGCGCAGGGGGGCCTCGAGATCGACGGTGTCATGCTCCAGCGGGTAGGTCTCCCCCGCGAGGGGCGTGACCTCGAACACCTCGCTGAACCCAACGACGAGGGGACGGTCGATGGGTGCCAGGCAGCGGCTGCACTCGGCCCGATAGCGGACCGCCACCCGCCCCGAGGCCACGATGCCGTCGGTGATCCGCTCGAGCGTGGCCTCCACCACCACCGGCGACCCGTCGAGCCGGGCGGTCGGGATACCGCCGAGCAGCTCCCCGTCGACGCGACAGCGGACGTCGCGGCGCATCCCGATGCGGGGCAGCAGGTCGGCAACGTGACAGCGGAGGTGTTCCATGGGCAGCCTCGTGCGCGGCTCAGGGCCGCAGCCCGGCGGACAAGACCACTACATCCTAGCAGCCGCGACCGGTTCCCAAGATCTCCCAGCTCGTGGTGCTGCGGCGCGACGGACCGCGGTGTCGGCCGGCGCGACCCAGGTTCCGGGCTCAGGTGCGGTCCTGGTCGAAGAACGCCGGCTCCTCACCGGCGCCGGCGTCCTCCTCGGGGCCGGGGGTGATCTGAAGCTGCAGTCGCTCCCGCCCCTTCCGCACGGCGTGCATGGTCCGGTCCAGCACAACCTCGAACGCGGCGAGCTTCTGGTCGATGTAGTCCTCGGCCTCGTGGCGCATCGCCCGGGCCTTCGCCTCGGCCTCATCGAGAATCTCCTGCGCCCGGCGCCTGGCCTCGCGCACCACCTCGGTGCGCTCCACCATCCGGGCGGCCTGCACCCGGCCCGCCTCCACGATGTCCTCCACCTCCCGGCGGGCCTTGGCCAGGAACTCCTCCCGCTCCCGCAGTAGCCAGCGGGCCTGGCGCAACTCGTCGGGGAGCCCGACGATCGCCTCCTCGACCAGGTTCAGCACCTCGTCGCGGTTGATCATCACCGAGGCCGACATCGGCACCGAGCGGGCGGTCTCGATGTGCTCCTTGATGCGGACCAGCAGCTCCTCGGTGCCCAGCTCGGCGAATGGGAGGTCGGTCTCGGTCATTGCTGCTCCCCGGCGAACCGGGCCGCCAGCCGCTTCGCCACCACCGGTGGGACCATGCTCGACACGTCGCCGCCGAAGCGGGCGACCTCCCGGACCAGGCTGGACGAGAGGAACGAGTGTTGCGGGCTGGTGGAGATGAAGAAGGTGTCGATCCCCGACAGCCGCTGGTTCATCTGCGCCATCTGCAGCTCATAGTCGAAGTCGGAGACCGCCCGCAGTCCCTTCACGATGGCCTCGGCGCCGTGCTCGCGGGCGAAATCGACGAGCAGGCCCTTGAAGTATTCGATCCGGACGTTGATCAGGTGTGCCGTGACCTCCCGCAGCATCTCCTGGCGCTCCTCCAACGAGAACAGCGACTGGGTCTTCTGCGGGTTCCGGATCACGGCCACGATCACGTCGTCGAAGTGCCGGGCGGTCCGCTCGATGATGTCGAGGTGCCCGTTGGTGACCGGGTCGAACGACCCCGGGCACAACGCGGTGGCCACGAGTACTACGGTCCCTTCGGCTCGGCGGATCAGGCTCGGCTCGCCCCGGTGCGGGCCCACCCCGACGGTGCCCCGCCGGTGGTCAGCATCCCGGGAGCGCCGGGGCGGTACCGCTGCGGCCCACCTCGGCGACCGTGACGAGCGTATCCCCGTACGCCCGCTGCCACGTGACTCCCCAGCCCGCCGGCAACGGCAGCGGGCCGCTGTGCGCGTCGCGCTCCAGCACCACCGTCGCATCAGAGGCCAGCCAGCGGGGGCCGTCGAGGGCCCGCAGCACCCCACCGAGCTCGACGTTCGTCACTGCATACGGCGGATCGCACAGCACGAGGTCGAACGGGGCCTCGGCCGGGGGGTCACGGCGCACGAAGCGCTCCACCCGCTCCCGAACCACCCGCGCCGCCTTCGGGACGTCCGCCGTGCGGAGGTTCCGGCGGATCGCCTCCACCGCCGCCGGATCCCGCTCCACGAGCACCGCCCGGGCCGCCCCGCGAGACAGCGCCTCGATCGCCAGCGCCCCCGTCCCTGCGTACAGGTCGAGCACCACCGCCCCGGTCAGGCGCGCCGGGCTCAGCCGCCCGAACAGGGCCTCCTTCACCCGGTCGGCGGTGGGGCGGACCCGTCCCCCGGCCGGGACCGCCAACCGGCGACCACCGGCGTGCCCGGCCACCACCCGCACCCCCCGGCGCTGCCTCCGGGGCGGCATCAGCTCTTGAAGAGGAACTCCACGGCGTCGCCGAGCAGGTCCTCCACCTCCTCGGCGAGTCCACGATGGGCAGCCAGGTCCGGGTCGCCGTCGAGCAGACGCTCGGCGGTCCGCCGGGCGTACTCCACATAGCGGACGTCCCGGGGCAGCCGGCCCAGCTTGAGGTCGCCGATCCCCGCCTGCCGCTCGCCGAACACCTCCCCGGCGCCGCGAATCTCCAGGTCACGCTCGGCCAGTTCGAATCCGTCACTGGAGCTCACCATCGCATCCATCCGGGCCCGGGCGGTCGGGGTCGTCGGGTCCGCGAACAAGAAGCACCACGCGGGGTGGCGGCCCCGGCCGACCCGGCCCCGCAGCTGGTGCAACTGGGAGAGCCCGAACCGCTCGGCGTCCTCGATCACCATCACCGTCGCGTTGGGGACGTCGACGCCGACCTCCACCACCGTGGTGGCCACCAGCACGTCGAGTTCGCCGGCCCGGAACGCCTCCATGACCCGGTCCTTCTCCTCCCCCGGAAGCTGGCCGTGCAACAGTCCGAGCCGGAGACCGGCGAGCGGCCCGGCACCGAGCCGTTCGAACTCCGCGGTGACGGCTTTCGCCACGACCCGCTCCGATCCCTCCACCAGCGGACAGATCACGTACGCCTGCCGACCGGCTGCCACCTCGGCCCGCAACCGTTCGTAGGCCGCGTCACGGGCCGGCGGGTCCGGGGGCACCACGACGGTGGTCACCGGTTGGCGCCCCGGCGGCACGTGTCGCAGCTCGGACCGGTCGAGGTCTCCGTAGACGAGCATCGCGGCTGTCCGCGGGATGGGGGTGGCGGTCATCACCAGCACGTCGGGCACCGGACCCCGCGCCCGGTCTCGCAGCAGCGCCCGTTGCTCAACCCCGAAGCGGTGCTGCTCATCGATCACCACCAGCCCCAACGCCCGGAACGGCACCTCGCCGTAGAGGAGCGCGTGGGTACCGACCACCACGTGGACGCTGCCGTCGGCGAGGCCCGCCTCGATCCGTCGTCGCTCGGCCGCCCCGGTCCGCTGAGTGAGCAGCGCCACCTCCAGCGGTCGCCGGCCCGTCAGCGTGTCAGGAGCATCGACCTCCAGTCCCTCGAACGTGGCCCGCACGACCCGGTGGAGCTGCTCGGCGAGCACCTCGGTCGGGGCCATCACCGCCGCCTGACGCCCCCCCTCGACCACCAGCACGATCGCCGCTGCGGCGACCATCGTCTTGCCCGACCCGACCTCCCCCTGCAGGAGCCGGTGCATCGGACTCGCAGCGGCGAGATCAGCGGCGATCTCGGCGATCGCCGTCTCCTGATCGTCCGTCAGCGCGAAGCCCAGACCGGCCCGCCAGCGCGCCGACAGGGGCCCGGGCGCGGGGTGAGCGATCCCGACGACGCGGGCGGCCAACGCTCGCTTGCGAGCCACCAGCCCTACCTGCATCCGCAGGAACTCGTCGAAGCGCAAGCGGCGGCGGGCCTGCCGGGCCTGCTCGAGGTCCGCGGGCCGGTGCACCCAGCGGTAGGCCGTCGGGCGGTCGATGACACGAAGGTCGGCTCGCAGCGCCGGCGGGAGAACCTCGGCGATCGTCCCGGCCCACTCGAGGGCCCGGGCGACGGCAGCCTGGATCTCCCAGCTGGACACCTCCGCAACGCCGGACTGCGGGTAGATGGGGACGATCACCCCGGTACGGACGGCGCCGGGTCGGCCCAGCACGTCGACCACCGGGTTGGTGAGCCGGCGCTGCCCCCGGAACAGCTCGCAGCGCCCGTGGACCGCCACCTCGGTGCCCGGCTCCAGTTGGTGCCGGCGCCACGGCTGGTTGAAGAAGACGAGCTGCACCCGCCCCGTGGCGTCCTCGACCGTCGCCTCCACAAGCGCTCTGCGCGTCCGGGTGGGCCGGGCCCGAACCGAGCGCACCTCCCCGACGACGGTCGCCTCCTCCCCGACCGGCAGCGCGGCGATCGCAGCGCGCCGCGTGCGGTCGTGGTAGCGGCGGGGGTAGTGCGACAGCAGGTCGAGCACCGAGTGCAGCCCCATCCGCCCGAGCCGGGTTCGCAACGAGGACCCGAGACCCAGCACCTCCAACGGGCTGCCGGCGAGCTCCCGGAGGGTGCGGCCGACCAGCGGGGACGCCGACGTCGACGTCCCGGTCATTCGACGCCGATCAGATAGGGGTAGAGCGGCTGGCCGCCGTCGTGCACCTCCACCTCCACCTCGGGGTGCTCCACCTCGATCCGTTCCCGCAGCCGCGTCACCTCCGCCGCCGGTGCGTCCCGGCCGGCGAGCACCGTGACGATGTCTGCCCCTTCGCCGACGAGCGCGCCGACCAGGGCGAGTGCCGCCTCCAGCGGCTCGGCGGTCGCGGCCAACACCCCTTCCGGGCCGATCGCCATCCACTGGCCCTCCCGGATCTCCCCGCACTCGGCGACCGCGTCACGCACCGCCTGGGTCACCTCGCCCGTACGCACCGCCCGGACCGCCTCGGTGAGCGCCTCGACGTTCTCCTCCAGGCCGGCATCGGGGTCATAGCTCACCAGCGCGGCGAGGGCCTGCACCACCGAGGTGGTGGGCACGACCTCCACCTGCTTGGCGGTGAGCCCGGCCACTTGACGGGCGACCGGGATGATGTTCGAGTTGTTCGGGAGGATCATCACCGCATCGGCGGGACAGCGTTCGACTGCGGCGAGGATCTCAGCCGTAGAAGGATTCATCGTCTGGCCGCCGGCGACCACCTCGTGCACCCCGAGGCTGCGCAGCAGCCGCTGCACGCCGTCGCCGACCGCCACCGCCACCACCGCCGTCGTGCAGTGTCGGTCCGGCGGCACCACCTCGGCCTCCCCGGCGCCGGGGGTTCCCGTGACCGCGGCCGCCCGACGGACCCACACCTCTTCCTCCACCTCCTCCCGCAGGTCGGTGACCCTGATGTTGCGCGGGCGTCCCGCCTCGACCCCGGCCTCGATGGCCCCGCCGATGTCGTCCGTGTGCACGTGGCAGTTCCACAGTCCGTCGCCACCGACCACCACGATGCTGTCGCCCAGCGCAGCCCACGCCTCCCGGAACGCGGGGATGGTGGCGTCGTCGGCTTCGAGCAAAAACATCACCTCGTAGCGCAGCGCCCCGACATCGTGCTCGTCCTGCCCGGTGGCCACGACCGCCGGGGTGGCCACGACCGCCGGTTCGGGAACAGGCCGGCCGTCGACCACCCAGGCGAGCGTGTCGATGAACAGGCTGAAACCTTGCCCGCCGGCGTCCACGACACCGGCCCGGGCGAGCACCGGCAGCAGCTCGGGGGTTCGCCGCACCGCGTCGTGGGCAGCAGTGGTGCACCGATCGACCACCGCCACCAGGTCGGCGTCCCCGTCCGGCGAACGCGAACCACCCCGGTCGACGTCGCCGGCCGCCGCTGGCGGCTTCCCCCGGGCTGCGACGGCCGCAACGGCGGCGTCCGCGGTCTCGCGCACCACGGTCAGGATCGTGCCCTCCACGGGACGCATCACCGCCTCGTAGGCCGCGTCCGCGGCCCGGCGCAGCCCCGCAGCCAGCTCCTCGGGCCCGAGCTGCTCGTGATCCCGGAACACCTCGGTGAGCCCCCGCAACACCTGCGACATGATCACCCCCGAGTTGCCCCGGGCCCCCATGAGCGAGCCCTTGGCGATCGCCGCGCAGACCTCGGGCATCGTGCGGGCCCCGTCGAGCTCCCGCACCACCGACTCGAGGGTGAGGGTCAGGTTGGTGCCGGTGTCACCGTCGGGCACCGGGTACACGTTGAGCCGGTTGAGCTCCTCCTGGTGGGCCCGCAGCACATCCCGGTACCGGGCGACGACCCGTACGAGCTCGTCCGGTCCCAGGGTTGCCAGCCCCACCATCAGCCGGATCGTACCGTCGCGCCTGTCCGCAGCTGCGCTGCCCCCGACCCGGTCGAGCCACCGCTCAGTGCCGCTCGTGACCCGGGCGCGCTCGGCGCCCCCCGTCGGCAGGCGGTCCGGGACCCGGCTGCTAGCCTGCGCCACGCGTGCGTCGGCGTCCGCCGACGCCGCGACGGTCGACACCGGGCGACGGGAGCGGACATGGCAGCGGTCTGTGAGGTGTGCGGGAAGCGGCCGCACTTCGGGATGCGCCTGAGCCACTCGCACCGGCGCACCAAGCGTCGCTGGAACCCGAACGTGCAGCGGATCCGGGCCGTCGTCGATGGCACGCCCCGGCGCGTTCGCGTCTGTACCAGCTGCCTCAAAGCCGGCAAAGTGGCCAAGCGCTGAATCACCTGCGATGCAGGGCGTGGTCCGCTCCTACGACCCCGAAACCGGCACCGGCCTCGTGCTGTGCGACCGGGACCGCCGGGACTACCCGTTGGCACCCGACGCGCTCGCCGGGTCGATCTTCCGGATGCTGCGACAGGGCCAGCGCGTCGTGTTCGACCTCGACGCCGACGGGCGAGCGACGCGCCTGCGCACCGGCGGCGAACCGGACATGTCGCTCCCGCCGGGGATCGCGGTCTGAGCGCGGCGTTCAGCCGCGGCAGGACGGCCCACGGGTGTTGGACACCACCCGCCAGGCGAAGAGGAGGATCACCGCACCCATCGTCGCCACCAGCAGCGAGTAGACGCTGAACTCGTTCATTCCCGCACCCCCGGCGGCGGAGAAGAGAATCCCGCCGAGCAGGCCTCCGGCGATCCCGATGAGCACCGTGCCGAGGCAGCCGGCGCCGCGTACCCCGGTGACGCCCTTGGCGACCATGCCCGCGATCAGGCCCACGACCACCCACGACAACCAGCTCATTCCCGCTCCTCTCTCGCACCCCTCGCTCTCCTGCCGACCTGCGGATCGCCGCCGAACCCCGATCGGTCACGGGTGAGGACACGGCCTGGTCCGCGCCTGCCGGCAGAATTCGTGACCACCTCGGGTGCTCGGTACACTCCCCCCACGCTCGGGCAAGGAGAATGCGGCAGTGTCGCACCTCGGGGATGCTCCAACCGGTCACCGGCACCTCCAGCGCTGGGTGGAGGAGATCGCAGCGCTGACCCAGCCGCAATCCATCCACTGGTTCGACGGATCTGAGGAGGAAGCTGAGGTCCTCGCCAAGGAGCTGATCGACGCCGGCACCTTCGTCCCACTCAACGAGCACAAACGTCCCGGCTCGTACTGGGCCACGACCGACCCATCCGACGTCGCCCGGGTCGAGGACCGAACGTTCATCTGCTCGGAGCGTCAGGACGACGCCGGTCCCACCAACAACTGGATGGACCCCGCTCAGATGCGCTCGATCCTGCGCCGCCTGTTCGCCGGTTCCATGCGGGGTCGCACGATGTACATCGTGCCGTTCTCGATGGGGCCGCTTGGCTCCCCCCTCTCCTACCTGGGCGTGGAGATCACCGATTCGCCCTACGTCGCGCTCTCGATGGGCATCATGACCCGGGCCGGGACGGCTGCGCTCGAGCAGCTGGGTGACGACGGGTCCTTCGTTCCCTGCGTCCACTCGCTCGGTGCACCCCTGGAACCCGGGCAGGAAGACGTGCCTTGGCCGTGTAACCCGGACGAGAAGTGGATCGTGCACTTCCCCGAGAGCCGAGAGATCTGGTCGTACGGGTCCGGCTACGGCGGCAACGCCCTGCTGGGCAAGAAGTGCTTCGCGCTGCGCATCGCTTCCGTGATCGCCCGGGACGAGGGATGGCTCGCCGAGCACATGCTCATCCTCAAGCTCACGGCGCCGAGCGGCGCGGTGCACTACGTCGCCGGAGCGTTTCCCTCTGCGTGTGGCAAGACGAACCTCGCAATGCTCGTGCCCACCATCCCCGGCTGGAAGGTGGAGACGATCGGCGACGACATCGCCTGGATGAAGTTCGGGGCCGACGGCCGGCTCTATGCCATCAATCCTGAGTTCGGGTTCTTCGGCGTCGCACCGGGCACGAATGGGCACACGAACCCCAACGCCATGCGGATGTTGTCGCACGACACCGTGTTCACCAACACGGCGCTCACCGACGACGGCGACGTCTGGTGGGAGGGCATGGAAGGCGATCCGCCGGCCCACTGCACCGATTGGCGCCGGCGCGACTGGACCCCTGCCACCGCGGATGGGCCGGCCGCACACCCGAACTCTCGCTTCTGTGTGCGCATCGCCCAGTGCCCCTCACTCGCCGCCGAGTGGGACAACCCGGCAGGAGTACCGATCTCGGCGATCTTGTTCGGCGGTCGTCGGGCGACAACGGTGCCGCTGGTGTACGAGGCCCGCGACTGGCGCCACGGCGTGTTCGTGGGCGCCACGATGGGCTCGGAGCAGACCGCCGCGGCGTTCGGCCAGGTGGGCCGCCTGCGCCACGACCCCTTCGCGATGCTGCCGTTCTGCGGATACCACATGGGCGACTACATGGCCCACTGGCTGTCGATCGCCGAGCGGACGGACCCGGCGAAACTGCCCAGGATCTTCGGGGTGAACTGGTTCCGCCGCGACGCCGACGGGACGTTCCTCTGGCCCGGCTTCGGCGAGAACTCGCGGGTGCTGGCGTGGATCGTCGGCCGCCTCGAAGGCACCGCCGGCGGCGTCGACACCCCGATCGGCGTCGTGCCCCGACGACAGGACCTCCTGCTCGATGGGCTCGACCTCGACGGGACCCGCCTCGACGCCGCCCTCGCCGTAGATCCCGACGAGTGGCGCGCCGAGTGCCGATCGACCGAGGAACACTTCGCACGGTTCGGCGACCGCCTCCCCGGCGCGCTCCGGGACGAGCTACGGGCACTCGAGCAGCGGCTGGGGTGACCGCCGGCCCGGCCGGCGCCGGCCCTGGAGGCATCACCGGCGACGGCCCGCCGTAGAGCCGACCACCCGATCACGGTGAGTTGCCGGTGTTACTCGCGTCGCACTGAATTGGCCGGTCGCCGACGCCTTCGGTCCGGGAAAAGCCGCCGCTTCCCCGTGACCCGATCAGGCGGGCCCAGCTTCGCACCCGCCGTCTTCCGGCGATGATGCTTCGGGCACAGTGGGGCGACGTTGCCCCAGGCGGTTGGACCACCATCGGCGTGATCGATCTCGCTGTGATCGATCTCCAACGAGCCGCGGGCCCCGCAGCCCTCCACCACGCACTCCCAGCCCGACGCGACCAGCGCGGTCCGCAGCTCGGCCGGGACGTGCCGACCGAGGTGCGCGACCGTGCGGATGTCGCGCCCTTTGTGGACGATCGCGGTGAGGAACGCGTCGCCGAGCAGATGGCGGGCGTGCGCCACGCTCACCGGCCCGACGCCAGGGATCTCGCACCGTTCCCCGGCCCGCGCCCGACCTCGCACCAGTGCCTCGAAGTCGATCAGGAGATGCATGGTGGTGCTGACCCGGTGCGGGCTCCCGTCGACTCCACCGGCTCTGTCCATCTCACGATCGCCTTCTGCTGCGCGCACACCGAACAGGAGCTCGCAGAGGGCGTCGGCGGCATAGGTCTCCATCGGTTCGAACACGTCGCCTGTACGGTGACGACGAAGGATCGCCCGGATCTTGGCATCGATGAGCGCTCTCAGCTTCCCGCCCTCAACGGGTGGGAGACGGAACCTTCCCTCCAGCATCCCCTCCGCGTCGTTCCAGAACCGGAGCGACCGGGCAGCGTGCTGACGACGATCGCGCTCGGCCTCGTCCTCAACCTCGGCTCGGGCCGCCACGCACGCGTCGCGCAGCGCCGCTATGCCGCGCCGAGAGGCCTCGACCAGCCGGGACTCGGCATCCGGGTGCTCGGCAGCGACCGCCGAGATCATCGCGGCGTGACCCGCCGGGACGTCACCCCGCCAGACCGCCTCGCGCAGGACCGGGAGCGAATCCAAGCGTCGAGCCGTGGCGATCGCGCGGCGCGCCTCGGCCGTCGAGGTACCGACCAGTCGGGTGACCAGGGCAACGGCATCCCGATCGTGCGTTCGGGTGTGCACGGCGATGTCCTCGGCGCGTCGGGCCGCCTCGTCCACCAGCGCGTCGATGAGCCGACGGCACCGCCCGGCGCCACGCAGGATCCGCAGGGTGCCCTCGCCACCCAGACGATCCCACCGGGCCGAACGGACCAGCGTTTCCAGCTCGGCCGCAGTCCGTTCCAGCCGGTCGATCACCTCCTCGGTTCCCATCGGGCGCTCGCTGCGCTCCGTCCCACCGGTGCGAGACGTACCGGCCACACGGCGCTCTTCACCGTTGCCGCTGCGCCCGGGGCCACCACCCCCGGCACCCACACACTCGTGGTCCTCGTTCAGCCTGCCCACCGGCCACCTCCTGTCACCGGCTCGGCCACCGCGCATCAGCGAACAGACGTTCCCTAGGCTAGCGACCCCTAGGACACGAACGCTCCCCGGACAGGAACCCCGAGGAACCCCGACGAACGCAGCGCCGCCCACCGCTCGGACCCGGATCCCGCGGGCACCGGGCCGCGTCGGCGCGCTGGAGCCCGACCCGATCACCCATCGCTCACCGACCCGCTCACCCTGACGCGGGCTGGCGTCCCCGTCACCGGCGCCGACCTCTGATGCAGCTCAACCCTCCCTCACCAGGGCATCCCGGCGCTGGGCTCACCGACGGCCCGAACGGACGTCGGTGAGCCGCACCGGCCGGGCCATGGTGCGCTGTGCATCCCCTGCGGCGCGGGGCGCCACCTGGGATCCCGATCTCGTCACCGCTCCGGCCGCAGCGATCGCCGAGGCTCGAGCGGACAAGTGGGCGGGCCCGTGCTGCTCGCCCCGACGATGAACCTGCACCGCGGCCCGCCGACGTCCCCGGCGACCGGCGAAGGCCGCCGGGCCACGGACCTATGGTTCGCCAGGCGCCCAGGTGCACCCCGGTTCCGGGCGGACCGGCCCGACGCTCAGGGAATCCCCAGGATCTCGGTGCCATGATCCGCACATGCACAACGAGCAGGACGCGACCGTCCCCGGACCTCCCGTCCCTCCCCCGCCGGAGCAGCCGACCTCCTCGTCGCCGGGCACCACGGCCCCGAGCACCGGCGCCCCGGCGTCGAGCCACGCGGCGACCGCCGGACCGCCACCGTGGGGGCCCTCACCAGGTGGAAGCGCGGTTCCACCCTCGGTCGGTGAGCCGCCCACCGCACCGGCGGGCGGGTGGACGGCCCCACCCCCGCCGTCCACCGGGGTGACGGTCCCACGGTGGCTGCTCGCGTTGATCGCCGGGCTGCTCGTGGCACTCCTCGGGTTCGGTGGCGGCTTCGCCGCCGGGTTCTTCGCCGGCCGGGCGAGCAAGGACGCGGCGCCGGACGTGCGGCCGTTCCGTGACGCCCGACCTTCGCCGCGCCCGGGGCCGGCCCCACTCCTGCCCCGGCCGTCGGCCTCCTACCTCGGCGTCCTGGCCCGCCCGAGC
>CALEDW010000257.1 GCA_937949585.1 uncultured Acidimicrobiia bacterium | reverse complement strand
TGCTCGTTGTGCTCGGCGTTGGCCACCGCCGAGTCGAGGACCTTGGCCACGTGCCGGGCCGGGCCGCGGTCGCAGAACCGGAGGATCTCCCGGGCCTCGGTGACGTCCTTGCCCCGCACGAGGTCGAGCACGGGACGCACCTTGAACGGCGAGACCCGCAGGTAGCGAAGGCGAGCGGCGGCGTCCGGCACGGCTACCTCCGCCCCGCCTTCTCCTGCCCGGCGTGGTAGCGGAACGTGCGGGTGGGGGCGAACTCGCCGAGCTTGTGCCCCACCATCGCCTCGGTGACGTAGACGGGCACGTGCTTGCGCCCGTCGTGCACCGCGATGGTGTGTCCCACCATCTCGGGCGTGATCGTGGAGCGCCGCGACCACGTCTTGATCACCTTGCGCTCCCCGGACGCGTTCATCCGCTCCACCTTGACCCGCAGGTGCTCGTCGACGAAGGGCCCCTTCTTCACGCTGCGCGGCATGCCGTCACCTCCGGGCGCCGCGCGTGCGGCGGCGGCGCACGATCAACCGGTCCGAGGCCTTGTGCTTCTTGCGGGTCCGCCCCTCCGGTTTGCCCCACGGCGACACGGGGTGGCGGCCACCCGAGCTCTTGCCCTCCCCACCGCCGAGGGGATGGTCGACCGGGTTCATCGCCACCCCCCGGGTGTGCGGGCGGCGGCCCCGCCAGCGGTTGCGGCCCGCCTTGCCCAGCGACACCAGCGAGGCCTCGGCATTGCCCACGGCGCCGACCGTGGCCCGACAGTCGATGGGGACCCGGCGCATCTCGGTCGACGGCAGGCGCAGGGTGGCGAACCGGCCCTCCTTGGCCACCAGCTGGATCGCCGCCCCGGCCCCCCGACCGAGCCGGCCCCCGGCACCGGGCTTCAGCTCCACGTTGTGGACCACCGTGCCCACCGGGATGTAGCGCAACGGCAGGGCGTTGCCGGGGCGGATCTCCGCACCCGGGCCGCTGTGGAGCACGTCGCCCACGGTGAGGCCGGCGGCGGCCAGGATGTAGCGCTTCTCCCCGTCGCGGTAGTGGAGGAGCGCGATGCGGGCGTTGCGGTTCGGGTCGTACTCGATCGCCGCCACCTTGGCCGGCACCCCGTCCTTGTCGCGACGGAAGTCGACGAGCCGGTAGCGGCGCTTGTGCCCGCCTCCCCGGTGGCGGGCCGTCATCCGACCGTAGGTGTTGCGACCGCCGGTGCGGGGCTTCGGTGTGATCAGCGAGCGCTCCGGCCGGTCGCGGGTGACCTCGGAGAAGTCGGAAGCGCTCTGGAACCGCCGTCCCGGGCTGGTCGGCTTGCGTTTGCGGATCGGCATCGTCAGCTCCCGAAGATCTCGATGCGGTCGCCGGGCGCCAGGTGCACGATCGCCCGCTTGCGGTCGGGACGGCGGCCCCAGGTGCCGGTGCGGCGGTTGCGCTTGCGCTTACCCCGCCGGTTCAAGGTGTTGACCCGGGTGACGCGCACGCCGAAGAGCTGCTCGACGGCCTGGGCGATCTGGATCTTGTTCGCACCGGGCGCGACCTCGAAGGTGTAGACGTCGGCGTCGTAGGCCGCGTACGACTTCTCCGACACCACCGGCCGGAGGATGACGTCTCGGGGATCGCCGCTCACCGGTCATCCTCCCCGTCCGATCCGCCGGGCGCCGCCTCCCCCGGATCGGTGCCGGCGTCGGAAAGGTCGGAGCCGGGCCCGAAGCGCCGGCAGGTCCGCTCCAGGCTCGCACGCGAGAACACCACCCAGTCGCAGCGCAGCACGTCGTAGGCGGACAGCTCTTCGGGCATCGTGATCGCCAGGCGGGGCCCGAGGTTGCGGAAGGACTTCCACGCCGCCTCCTCGGTACGCTCCAGCACCACCAGCACCCGGGGCGGTCGCTCCCCGGTCGGCCGCAGCCCGAGGGCCTCCAGGGCCCGGACCGCGTCCTTGGTGCGCGGCGCCTCGAACCCCCAGCGGTCCACCACGAGCACCCGGTCGTGAGCGGCCCGGTCGGACAGGGCCCCGGCGAGCGCGGCGCGCACCATCTTCTTCGGGGTCCGCTGGCGGTAGTCGCGGGGCTTGGGGCCGTGCGCCACGCCCCCGCCGCGCCACTGCGGGGCCCGGATGGACCCGTGGCGGGCCCGGCCGGTGCCCTTCTGCCGCCACGGCTTGGCACCGCCGCCCGCCACCTCGGCGCGGGTCTTGGTGGAGTGCGTACCCGAGCGCGCCGCGGCGAGTTGGGCGGTCACCACCTGGTGGAGGAGGGCGACGTTCGGCGTCTGGCCGAAGACGGCGTCGGGGGCGTCCACGTGGCCGGCGGCCTCCCCGTCCCGGGTACGGCACGGCAGGCGCGTCACCGCGCCCCCGCCTTCACCGCGTCGCGCACCACCACCAGCCCCCCGTTGGGCCCCGGCACCGAGCCCTTCAGCAGGAGCAGTCCTCGCTCGGGGTCGGCGTCGACCACCTCGAGGTTCAGCACCGTGGTGCGGACGTTCCCGTACCGTCCGGCCATGCGGGTGCCCTTGAACACCCGGGCCGGGGTGGCACAGGCACCGATGGCCCCCGGGGCCCGGTGCTTCTTGTGGTTGCCGTGGCTGGCGCCCTGCCCGGCGAAGTTGTGCCGCTTCATGCCGCCCGAGAACCCCCGGCCCTTGGAGGTGCCGGTGACGTCGACCCGGTCGCCGGCGCTGAAGACGTCGGCCCGCAGCACCTGCCCGACCTCGAAGCCCGACAGGTCCGCGACCCTCACCTCCACCAGATGGCGGGCCGGGGGGACCTGGGCGGCCCTGAGGTGCCCGAGCTCCGGTTTCGTGAGCCGGTGCTCCTTCTGGTCGCCAAAGCTCAGCTGCACCGCGGCGTAGCCGTCGCGCTCGGGCGTCTTCAGCTGGACGACGCGGCAGGGCCCGGCCTGGACCACCGTCACCGGGACCACCCGGTGCTCGCCGTCCCAGACCTGGGTCATGCCGATCTTGCGTCCCAGGATTCCTTTGGCAGCCATCTCGCCCCCGCGCCGTTCGTGCCCGGCGGCACGAACGGCAACTCACGCGAACGCTCCGCTGGGCGGTGCCCGGCGGAGCGGTGTTCGGTTGTGCCGTGCGGTTCCCCGGCCGCTCGCCGTGGGCCTACACGGACCTCGGTTGCAGAGCCGGGCCAGTATAGCGGCCTGGCACCCGGGCCGGCAAGGCGGCCCCGGGGCTCAAGACCCCTGGATCTTGATCTGGATGTCCACCCCGGCCGGCAGGTCGAGCCGTTGCAGCGCCTCGACCGTCTTGGACCCGGTCGGGACGATGTCGAGGAGGCGCTTGTGGATCCGCATCTCGAAGTGCTCCCGCGAGTCCTTGTCGACGTGCGGACCGCGGATCACGCAGTAGCGGTGCACCTCGGTGGGCAACGGCACCGGACCCCGCACCGTCGCCCCCGTCCGCTCCACGGTCTCCACGATCTTTCGCGTCGACTGGTCGACGACCTCGTGGTCGTAGGCCTTGAGGCGGATCCGGATCGTCTGGCCGGCGCCGTCAGCCATCGCAGACCTCCGGCGCGGGCCGCGACGAGGGGGCGGGGTCGGCCGGGCTCACTTGAGGATCTTCGTGACCCGGCCGGCGCCGACGGTCCGGCCGCCCTCGCGGATGGCGAACCGCAGCCCCTCTTCCATGGCGATGGGCTTCTGCAGCACCACACGCATCTCGGTGTTGTCGCCGGGCATGACCATCTCGGTGCCCTCGGGCAGGTTGATCGTGCCGGTCACGTCGGTGGTGCGGAAGTAGAACTGCGGGTGGTAGTTGGAGAAGAACGGGGTGTGCCGGCCGCCTTCCTCCTTGGTGAGGACGTAGACCTGGGCCTCGAACTCGGTGTGCGGGGTGATCGAGCCCGGC
This sequence comes from uncultured Acidimicrobiia bacterium, assembly GCA_937949585.1. GTDB lineage: Bacteria > Actinomycetota > Acidimicrobiia > IMCC26256 > CALEDW01 > CALEDW01. The sequence goes on along the minus strand of CALEDW010000257.1, from coordinate 15,841 downwards.
TTGGCCAGCACCTGGCCCCGCTCGACCTCCTCCTTCTTCGTTCCCCGCAGCAGCGCCCCGATGTTGTCACCGGCCCGCCCCTCGTCGAGGAGCTTGCGGAACATCTCGACCCCGGTGCAGGTGGTCTTCTGCGTCGGGCGCAGCCCCACGATCTCGACCTCGTCGCCCACCCGGATGATCCCCCGCTCCACCCGGCCGGTCACGACCGTGCCCCGACCGGTGATCGAGAACACGTCCTCGATGGGCATGAGGAACGGCTTGTCGACGTCCCGCACCGGCTCGGGGATGTAGGAGTCGACCGCCTCCATGAGCTCGAGGATCTTCTGGCTCCACTCGGGGTCGCCCTCGAGGGCCTTGAGCGCCGAGACCCGCACCACCGGCGTCTCGTCACCGGGGAACTCGTACTCGTTGAGCAGCTCCCGCACCTCGAGCTCGACGAGCTCCAGGATCTCCTCGTCGTCGACCATGTCGGCCTTGTTCAGCGCCACCACGATGGACGGCACGCCGACCTGGCGGGCCAGCAGCACGTGCTCCCGGGTCTGGGGCATCGGCCCGTCGGTGGCCGCCACCACCAGGATCGCCCCGTCCATCTGCGCGGCACCGGTGATCATGTTCTTGATGTAGTCGGCATGACCCGGGCAGTCGACGTGCGCGTAGTGCCGGTTGTCGGTCTCGTACTCCACGTGGGCGATCGAGATGGTGATGCCCCGGGCTTTCTCCTCCGGGGCCTTGTCGATCTGGTCGAAGGCCGTGAAGGAGGTGTTGGGGTTGTGCTCGGAGAGGACCTTGGTGATCGCCGCGGTCAGCGTGGTCTTGCCGTGGTCGATATGGCCAATGGTGCCGATGTTGAGGTGCGGCTTGGTCCGCTCGAACTTCTCCTTGGCCATGGTGAGCCTCTACTCCTCCTCAGTGGGTCGTGCTCGGTGGATCGTGCTCAGTCGGTCGTGGTCGGTAGGTCGTGGCGGTCGCCTCGGTCCCCGGCACCCGCGGAGACCGGGTGCTCGCGGTCGGGCCCGGGTCATTCGCCCCGCACCCGCGCGACGATCTCCTGGGCGATGGACTCCGGGACCTGCTGGTAGGAGTCGAACTGCATGGTGTAGGTCGCGCGCCCCTGGGTTCGCGACCGGAGGTCGGTAGCATATCCGAACATCTCGGCGAGGGGCACGTGGGCCCGGACCACCTGGGCGCCGCCCCGCTGCTCCATGCCCTCCACCCGGCCCCGGCGGGCGTTCAGGTCGCCGATGACGTCGCCCATGTAGTCCTCGGGGGTCACGACCTCCACGGCCATGATCGGCTCCAGCAGCACCGGCTTGGCCATCCGGGCCGCCTTCTTCAGCGCCATCGACCCGGCGATCTTGAAGGCCATCTCCGAGGAGTCGACCTCGTGGTAGGAGCCGAAGGTGAGGATCGCCCGCAGGTCGACGAGGGGGTAGCCGGCCAGCACCCCGCCCTCCATCGCCTCCTGGATCCCGGCGTCGACGGCGGGGATGTACTCCCGGGGGATGACCCCGCCGGTGATCCGGTCGACGAACTCGTACCCGCCGCCCGGCCCGGTGGGCTCGAGGCTGATGACCACGTGGCCGTACTGACCCCGTCCGCCGGTCTGGCGGACGTAGCGCTCCTCCACCTTCTCCACCGGCACGGTGATCGTCTCCCGGTAGGCCACCTGCGGCTTGCCGACGTTGGCGGCCACCCCGAACTCCCGGGTCATCCGGTCGACCAGCACCTCGAGGTGCAGCTCGCCCATCCCGGCGATGATCGTCTGCCCGGTCTCCTCGTCGGTGCGGACCTGGAACGTGGGGTCCTCCTCGGCGAGGGCGGCCAGCGCCTTGCCGAGCTTGTCCTGATCGGCCTTCGTCTTGGGTTCGATCGCCACCGAGATCACCGGCTCGGGGAACTCCATCCGCTCCAGCACGATCGGGTGATCGGGATCACACAGGGTGTCGCCGGTGGTGGTGGACTTCAGACCCACCGCGGCGACGATGTCGCCGCTGAACACCGCCTGCTTGTCCTCACGGTGGTTGGCGTGCATCTGGAGGATGCGCCCCACCCGCTCCTTGCGCCCCTTGGTGCTGTTGAGCACGGTCGCCCCGGCCCGCAGCGACCCGGAGTAGACGCGGAAGTAGGTGAGCTTCCCGACGTAGGGATCGCTCATGATCTTGAAGGCCAGCGCTGCGAACGGCTCCGCGTCGTCGGGCCGGCGCTCCAGCACCTCGGCCCCCTTGGGATCGCTCCCCACCACCGGGGGGACGTCGAGCGGCGAGGGCAAGTAGTCGACCACGGCGTCGAGGAGCGGCTGCACCCCCTTGTTCTTGAAGGCGGAACCGCACAGCACGGGCACGATCGCCTCGTGGACGGTCGCGTGACGCAGCGCCCGGCGCAGGTCGTCGGCGGTGATCTCCTCGTCGGCGACGTACCGCTCGAGGATCGACTCGTCGTGCTGGGACACGACGTCGATGAGTGCGTGCCGGGCCTCCTCGGCGGCCTCGACGAGCTCGGCCGGGACGTCGACGACGTCGAAGCGCTCCCCCTGGCTCTGATCCTCGGGCCACACCAGAGCCTGCATGGCGAGCAGGTCGACGACGCCTCGGAACTCGTTCTCGGCACCGATGGGGAGCTGGACGGGCACCACCACCGCCTCGAGGCGGTCGCGCATCATCTCGACACAGCGGGTGAAGTCGGCACCGACGCGGTCCATCTTGTTCACGAAGGCGATCCGGGGCACCGCGTACTTGTTGGCCTGGCGCCACACGGTCTCGGTCTGGGGCTCCACCCCCGCCACCGCGTCGAACACGGCGACCGCCCCGTCGAGGACCCGCAGCGAACGCTCCACCTCGACCGTGAAATCGACGTGCCCGGGCGTGTCGATGATGTTGATCCAGGTGTCGCGCCATTTGCAGGTGGTGGCGGCCGAGGTGATGGTGATCCCCCGCTCCTGCTCCTGGACCATCCAGTCCATGACCGCCGCGCCCTCGTGCACCTCCCCGATCTTGTAGGTGCGCCCGGTGTAGTAGAGGATGCGCTCGGTCGTCGTCGTCTTGCCGGCATCGATGTGCGCCATGATCCCGATGTTGCGCGTGCGCGCCAACGGGAACTCACGGATCACCGGCCCGTCTTTCGCCATCGCCCTCTCTCTCCTCGTCCCTCGTGCATCGCTCCCGTGCGCCGCCGGGTACCGGGTCGGGGCTCTCCCTCACCCGAGTGACGGCGGCGGAGCCGCGGAGCGAGGGGGAACGGCGGCCCCGGCTGACCGCCGGCGTCCGCCGTAGTCGCGGGCAGGGCCGCGTCAGCTCACCAGCGGTAGTGCGCGAACGCCCGGTTGCTCTCGGCCATCTTCTGGAGGTCGTCTTTCCGCTTGATCGCCGCCCCCAGGCCGTTGCTCGCGTCCAGCAGCTCCCCGGCGAGCCGGGCCGACATCGTCCGCTCCCGCCGTTGGCGCGCATAGCCCACGATCCAGCGGATCGCGAGCGTGGTCGCCCGGCGGGGCCGCACCTCGACCGGCACCTGGTAGGTGGCACCCCCCACCCGCCGGCTGCGGACCTCGAGCGCCGGCCGCACGTTCTCCACCGCCCGCTTCAGCACCGCCACCGGGTCCGAGCCCGTCTTCCGCTCGATCTCGGCCAGCGCGTCGTAGACGATCCGCTCGGCCAGCGAGCGCTTGCCGCGCTGGAGCACCTTGTTTACGAGCTGGGTGACGACCACCGATCGGTGGACGGGGTCGGGGGGCAGATCCCGGCGCGGCGCCGGTCCCTTGCGGGGCACGTCACTCGCCTCGCTTGGCCCCGTACCGGCTGCGGGCCTGCTTGCGGTCGGCCACGCCGCTGGCGTCGAGAGCTCCCCGGATGATCTTGTAGCGGACGCCGGGCAGGTCCTTCACCCGCCCGCCCCGCACCAGCACCATCGAGTGCTCTTGGAGGTTGTGCCCCTCACCCGGGATGTACGCCGTCACCTCCACCCCGGAACTCAGCCGGACCCGGGCGACCTTCCGCAGCGCCGAGTTCGGCTTCTTCGGGGTGTGGGTGAAGACGCGGGTGCACACGCCCCGGCGCTGGGGCGATCCCTTGAGCGCCGGGGTCTTGCTCTTCTCGGTCTTCGAGGTGCGGCCCTTGCGGACCAGCTGCGCGATGGTGGGCACAGCGCTCCCGGATCTCGTGCGGGTCTGGTGGAGGTTTCGTCGGCATCCGGTGGTGGGCCGGGGGCGCCGTAAGGCACGCCGACCGCTCCCGGGATCCGGCGCGGCGAAGCCGCGCGGAGCAGGAAGCATACCGGCGCCGGCGCCGGTCCGCAACGCGTGGTCGGCTCAGCCCGCCCCCGGCACGGCCGCCGGGCCGGCGCCGTCGCCCTCCTCGCCCGCTCCGCCGGAGTCGCCCGGCGCCGGGCCGGCCGAGCCGGTGAGGATCGACACGTCGACCTCGCCCGCGCCCCGCTGCTCGTGGGATCGCAGCAGCCATTCGGCGAGGTCCTCGCCCTCGTCGCTGGTGTAGAAGGGCATCGGCTCGTACTCGGGCGCGTCGTAGCCGAGGCCCCGGTAGCGCTCCATGCCGGTACCGGCGGGGATGAGCCGACCGATGATCACGTTCTCCTTCAGCCCTTCGAGCCGGTCGTTGCGCCCCTCGATGGCGGCCTCGGTGAGCACCCGGGTGGTCTCCTGGAACGATGCGGCCGACAGCCACGAGTCGGTGGCCAGCGACGCCTTGGTGATCCCCATGAGTTCGGGGCGCCCTTCGGCGGGCCGGCGACCCTCGTCGACGAGCTGCTTGTTCACCAGGGCATAGCGGCGGGCATCGACCTTCTCGCCGGGCAGGAACGGCGAGTCCCCGGCGTCGGACACGGCCACCCGTCGCAGCATCTGCCGCACGATCACCTCGACGTGCTTGTCGTGGATCGACACGCCCTGCTCCCGGTAGACCTTCTGCACCTCATCGACGAGGTACTGCTGGGCGGCCCGGATCCCCTCGATCTCCAGGATCCGCTTCGGGTCCCGGGGGGTCTTGACGTCGCCGGTGAGCTGATCACCGGGACGCACCTCGGCGCCGTCGGCGACGGCCAGGTGCGTCCGCATCGAGACCACATGGGTCTCCTCCCGCCCGTCGTCGCCGACGATGGTGACCGTGCGGTGACCCTTCTCGTCCTCGCCCAGCCGCACCACCCCGGCGGTCTCGGCGAGCACGGCGGCGCCCTTGGGGGTGCGGGCCTCGAAGAGCTCGACGACCCGGGGCAGGCCGTGGGTGATGTCCTCGCCGGCCACCCCACCCGTGTGGAAGGTCCGCATCGTGAGCTGGGTGCCCGGCTCGCCGATGGACTGGGCGGCGACGATGCCGATCGCCTCGCCCAGCTCGGCGAGCTTGCCGGTGGCCATCATGCGCCCGTAGCAGCGCACACAGACCCCGTCGACGGCGTCGCAGGTGAGCACGGAGCGTACCCGCACCTGCTCGACGGTGGGATCGGCGACGATGGCCTGCAAGACCTCGTCGGTCACCTCGGTGTTGCGGGCCAGCACCGTCCCGTCACCCAGCGTGAGGTCGTCGGCGAGGCAGCGGCCGAGCAGCTTCGTCTCCAGGCGGGCCGCGGCGTCCGGCTCCCGGGGCACCTCCACCCAGATCCCTCGGGGGGTCCCGCAGTCCTCGTGGCGCACGATGAGCTCCTGGGCCACGTCGACGAGGCGGCGGGTGAGGTACCCGGAGTCGGCCGTGCGCAGCGCGGTGTCGGCCAAGCCCTTGCGGGCGCCGTGGGTGGAGATGAAGTACTCCAGCACCGACAGGCCCTCACGGAAGTTGCTCTTGATCGGCCGGGGGATGATCTCGCCGCGGGGGTTGGCGACCAGCCCCCGCATCCCGGCGATCTGGCGGACCTGCATCACGTTGCCCCGGGCACCGGAGCCGACCATCATCTCGATCGGGTTGAACCGGTCGCCCCGCAGCTCCTGCTGCATCTCGTGCTGGACCCGGTTGGTGGCCTCGGTCCAGATCTCGATCTCCTTCTGGCGCCGCTCCTCGTCGGTGATGATCCCTCGCTCGTACTGGCGCTCCACCTTCTCGGCCTCGCGCTCGTACTCCTCGAGGATCCGCGCCTTGGCGGCGGGGGTGCGCACGTCGGCGAGCGAGATCGTGAGGCCGGCCTCCGTGGAGTACTCGAAGCCGAGGTCCTTGAGCCGGTCGAGGCTGGCCGCGACCACCGCCTTGTCGTAGCGCTTCACCAGCAGGTCGACGATCTCGGTGATCTCCCGCTTGCGCAGCCCCTCGGTGGGGTACTCCTCGCCCCGGCGGCCCTCCTGGAACGGGAAGTCGGGGGGGAAGGCGTCGTTGAAGAGCATGCGCCCGAGCGTGGTCTCCACCAGCACGGAACCGTCGCCGTCGGCGCCCCCGCGACGCAGGACGGTGGCCCCGGGATGCGCGTCGTCCCGGGTGGGGAAGGCCTCGGCGGGGAAGCGGGCGGCCGGCATACGCACCCGGATCCGGGCGTGCAGCGCGAGGATCGGACGGCCGTCGGCATCCCGCCGCTCGTGGGCCATGCGGGCCTCGTCCGCCGACGAGAAGACCCGGCCCTCGCCGGGCGCGCCGTCCACCACCTGGGTGAGGTAGTAGGCACCGATGATCATGTCCTGGGAGGGAACCGCGATCGGCCGCCCGTGCGCGGGGGACAGGATGTTGTGGGAGGAGAGCATCAGCAGCCGCGACTCCGCCTGGGCCTCGGCCGACAGGGGCAGGTGCACGGCCATCTGGTCGCCGTCGAAGTCGGCGTTGAACGCCGCGCAGACCAGCGGGTGGATCTGGATCGCCTTGCCCTCCACGAGCACCGGTTCGAAGGCCTGCACGCCGAGGCGGTGGAGCGTGGGTGCCCGGTTCAGCAGCACCGGGTGTTCCTTGATGACCTCCTCCAGCACGTCCCAGACCTGGGGCCGGGCCCGCTCGACCATCCGCTTCGCCGACTTGATGTTCTGGGCGAGCTCCTGGTCGACGAGGCGCTACATCACGAACGGCTTGAACAGCTCGAGGGCCATCTGCTTCGGCAGGCCGCACTGGTGCAGCCGCAGCTGCGGACCCACCACGATCACCGACCGACCGGAGTAGTCGACGCGCTTGCCGAGCAGGTTCTGACGGAACCGGCCCTGCTTGCCCTTGAGCATGTCGGAGAGCGACTTCAGGGCCCGGTTGCCGGGACCGGTGACGGGACGACCCCGGCGGCCGTTGTCGAACAGGGCGTCGACGGCCTCCTGCAGCATCCGCTTCTCGTTGTTGACGATGATCTCGGGGGCGTCGAGATCGAGGAGGCGCTTCAGGCGGTTGTTCCGGTTGATCACCCGGCGGTAGAGGTCGTTGAGATCGCTGGTGGCGAACCGCCCCCCGTCGAGCTGGACCATCGGGCGGAGGTCGGGCGGGATAACCGGGATCGCGTCGAGCACCATCCCCATCGGGGAGTTCACGGGCCGGCCGTCGTCGTCGGTGCGGTTGAAGGCGGAGACGACCTTGAGGCGCTTGATCGCCTTCGCCTTCCGCTGGCCCTTGGCGGTGGCGATGATCTCCTTGAGCTCCTGCTCTTCCCGCGCGAGGTCGAGGTCGCTGATGAGCACCTTCACCGCCTCGGCCCCCATCCCGCCCTCGAAGTACTCACCGAAGCGGTCGCGCAGCTCCCTCCAGATCCGGTCGTCCTCGATGAGCTGCTTGCGCTTCAAGCCCCGCACTGCGTCGAAGACGGCGTTGAGGAAGTCGATTTCCTCCTGGGCCTTGGCCCGGCGGTCCTCCACGTCGCGCTCGGCGGCCTTGCGCGCCCGATCGAGGTCGGCCTTACGCCCGTCGCGCTCTTCGATGGCGGCCAGCTCCGCCTCGAGGTCCTGGAAGATCTTCTCGATGTCCAGGTCGCGGCGGCGCTCCTCCTCGGCGATCTCGGCCCGGAGCTCCGCCTCGATCGAGGGGAGCGCGGCGTGCAGGCCCTCCTCGTCGACCCGGGTGACGAGATGGGCGGCGAAGTAGATGGCCTTCTCGAGGCTCTTGGGGGGGATGTCGAGGAGGTACCCGAGGCGGGAGGGGACGCCCTTGAAGTACCAGATGTGGGTGACGGGCGCCGCGAGCTCGATGTGACCCATTCGCTCGCGCCGGACCTTGGAACGGGTCACCTCGACGCCGCAGCGCTCGCAGATGATCCCCTTGAACCGGACGCGCTTGTACTTGCCGCAGTAGCACTCCCAGTCCTTGGTGGGACCGAAGATCTTCTCGCAGAAGAGGCCGTCCTTCTCCGGCCGCAGGGTCCGGTAGTTGATGGTCTCCGGCTTCTTCACCTCGCCGTTCGACCACATGCGGATCTGGTCCGCGGTGGCCAGCGAGATGGAGAGCCGGGCCGAGTCGTTCACATCGAACACGCTGGTTCGCTCCTCATCGTGCTGGGTGACGTCGGACGGGTCGGTGCCGGTTCAGGCGGTGAACCGGCGGCGCTCCTCCTCCTCGTCGTCGCCGCCGCGCTCCGGTCGCGACAGGTCGATCCCGAGCGCCTCGGTGGTGCGGTAGGCGTCCTCGTCGACCTCCCGGATCTCGATCTCCTGACCGTGCTCGTCGATGACCTTCACGTTGAGGCAGAGGGCCTGCATCTCCTTGATGAGCACCTTGAAGCTCTCGGGGATCCCGGGCTCGGGGATGTTGTCGCCCTTCACGATCGCCTCGTACACCTTGACCCGCCCGAGCACGTCATCGGACTTGATGGTGAGGATCTCCTGGAGGGCGTAGGCCGCGCCGTAGGCCTCGAGCGCCCACACCTCCATCTCCCCGAACCGCTGACCGCCGAACTGGGCCTTCCCGCCCAGCGGCTGCTGGGTGATCATGGAGTACGGCCCGGTGGACCGGGCGTGGATCTTGTCGTCGACGAGGTGCGAGAGCTTCAGGATGTAGACGTAGCCGACGGTCACGGGCCGGTCGAACGGTTCACCGGTACGCCCGTCGTAGAGCACGGCCTTGCCCTGCCGGTCGACGAGGCGGCGGGCCCCCGCCCCGTCGGGCCGCAAGCGGGCGAAGAGGTCGGCGATCGTCGGGCGCGCCTCACCGTCCTCTTCGGCCTCGTCCCAGTGGGCACCGTCGAACACGGGGGTGGTGACCCACACCGCCGGCTCGGTGACCGGCCGGGTCTTGCGGGAGTCGGCCGGCGCCGGGTCGTGCCCGTCCCAGCCGATCCGGGCCGCGTACCCCAGATGCGCCTCGAGCACCTGACCCACGTTCATCCGACTCGGCACCCCGAGCGGGTTCAGCACGATGTCCACCGGGGTCCCGTCGGCGAGGTGGGGCATGTCCTCGATCGGCAGGACCCGGGCGATCACCCCCTTGTTGCCGTGGCGGCCGGCCAGCTTGTCGCCCTCGGTGATCTTGCGCTTCTGGGCCACGTAGACCCGCACGAGGTGGTTCACCCCGGGCGGCAACTCGTCGCCCTGGTCGCGCCGGAACTCCCGGACGTCGATGACCTTCCCCGACTCGCCGTGCGGCACCTTCAGCGAGGTGTCCCGCACCTCCCGCGCCTTCTCCCCGAAGATGGCCCGCAGCAGGCGCTCCTCGGGCGTCAGCTCGGTCTCCCCCTTCGGGGTGACCTTCCCGACGAGCACGTCGCCGGGACCCACCTCGGCCCCGACGCGGATGATGCCGCGCTCGTCGAGGTCCTTGAGCATGTCCTCCGAGAGGTTGGGGATGTCGCGGGTGATCTCCTCGGCGCCGAGCTTGGTGTCGCGGGCGTCGATCTCGTGCTCCTCGATGTGGATCGAGGTGAGCACGTCGTCGCGCACGAGGCGCTCGGAGATCACGATGGCGTCCTCGAAGTTGTGTCCCTTCCAGGGCATGAAGGCGACGAGCAGGTTCTTCCCCAGCGCCAACTCGCCGAGATGGGTGGACGGGCCGTCGGCCAGGACGTCACCGGCGCGCACCGTGTCGCCGGCGGCCACGACCGGCTTCTGGTTGATGCAGGTTCCCTGATTGGACCGCCGGAACTTGGCCAGCGGGTGCACGCGACGACCGAGCGTGCGGTACTCGACGGTGATGTGGTCGCCCGACACCTCGGTGACCGTCCCGTGGTCGGCGGCACAGAGGACGTCGCCGGCATCACGGGCGGCCCGGGCCTCGACACCGGTGCCGATGAAGGGGGCCTCGGGCCGCAGGACCGGCACGGCCTGGCGCTGCATGTTCGCCCCCATGAGGGCCCGGTTGGCGTCGTCGTGCTCCAGGAACGGGATCAGGGACGTCGCCACCGAGACGATCTGCTTCGGGGAGACGTCCATGTAGTCGACCTCGTGGGGGGGCACGAAGGCGACCTCGCTGAAGGTCCCCTGGCGCGTCGGCCGGTCGGCGCCCTTGTGGGTGGCACCCCGGCCGGCCCGCACGAGGACCCGGTCGTCGAGGAACCGGCCGTCGGGCCCGAGCCGGGCGTTGGCCTGGGCGATGACGTAGCGGTCCTCGTCGTCGGCGGCGAGGTACTCGATCTCGTCGGTTACCCGGCCGTCGACGACCTTGCGGTACGGCGTCTCGATGAACCCGAACCGGTTGATGCGGGCGTAGGTGGACAGGTAGCCGATGAGACCGATGTTGGGTCCCTCCGGCGTCTCGATCGGGCACATCCGCCCGTAGTGGCTCGGGTGCACGTCGCGCACCTCGAACCCGGCCCGTTCGCGGCTCAGGCCGCCGGGGCCGAGCGCGGAGAGGCGCCGCTTGTGGGTGAGTCCGGCCAGCGGGTTCGTCTGGTCCATGAACTGGCTGAGCTGGCTGGAGCCGAAGAACTCCTTGATGGCGGCGACGACGGGCCGGATGTTGATGAGGGTCTGGGGGGTGATGGCCTCCACGTCCTGGGTGGTCATCCGCTCGCGCACCACCCGCTCCATGCGGGACAGGCCCACCCGGAACTGGTTCTGGATGAGCTCACCCACCGACCGCACCCGACGGTTCCCGAAGTGGTCGATGTCGTCCTCGAAGTACTCGGCCGGCTGGTCGTTGGCGTGGAGCTTCACCAGGTAGGACACGGTGGCGAGCACGTCGGCCCGGGACAGCACCGAGGTGATCGGCCCGGCGGCCGGGTCGGCGTTGGGAACCTCGATCCCGAGGCGCTCGAACACCCCGGCGAGCCTGGCGTACTCGGTCCCGAGCTTCTTCGACACCTTGTGCCGCCCGACCTTGGCCATGTCGTAGCGCTTCGGGTTGAAGAACAGGTTGTCGATGAGGGCACGGGCGCTCTCGGGCGTCGGCGGCTCGCCGGGCCGCAGCTTGCGGTAGATGTCGAGGTAGGCGTCCTCGACGCTGCTCGTGTGGTCCTTGTCGAGGGTGTTGCGGATCGACTCGTAGGGCCGGCCCTGCGGATCGAGGATGAGCTGCTCGAGCTCCTCGGGCGTCTCCCCGAAACCCATGGCCTTCAGCAGGACCGTGACCGGCTGCTTGCGCTTGCGGTCGATCCGGACGTAGACGACGTCCTTCTTGTCGACCTCGAACTCCAGCCACGCCCCCCGCCCGGGGATGATCTTGGCGCCCACCGTCACCCGGTCGGGCGACGTCTTGTCGGGCGTCACGTCGAAGTAGACGCCCGGCGACCGGACGAGCTGGGACACCACGATCCGCTCGGTGCCGTTGACGATGAAGGTCCCGCGGTCGGTCATCATGGGGAAGTCCCCCATGAAGACGATCTGCTCCTTGATCTCCCCGGTGAGGGCGTTCATGAACCGGGCGGTCACGAACAGCGGCCGGGCGTAGGTCATGTCCTTCTCCCGGCACTGCTCCTCGGTGTGCTTCGGGGGGTCGAAGCTGTGGTCGGAGAGCTCGAGGCGGAGCTGGCCGGTGAAGTCCTCGATCGGCGAGATGTCGCGCAGCACCTCGGCGACGCCCTCGTCGAGGAACCACTGGAACGACTCCCGCTGCACCCCGATGAGGTCGGGCAGGGGGAGGACCTCGGTGAGCTTGCCGAACGAGAAGCGTTCCCGGGACGCGAGACGGGCCAACGTCACTCCTTCGTGGTGTGCGGGCGCGCGCGGACCAGCCGGCAGGGGTTCAACGGCGGGGCGTGCGGGACGACACGGCTCGACGGATGCTATCTGCGCCGGGCCGTCGGATGCAAGCAGGCGCGCGCACAACCGGGGACGGCCCCGGGAGCGGTCCGGCCCGGGGCAGGATACGGCGCCGGGCCGGCGGGGTCAACCATCCCGCCGGACACCCCGTCGGGCGTCGGGTGCTACTTCAGCTCGACGGTGGCGCCGGCCTCCTCCAGCTTGGCCTTGGCCTTCTCGGCGTCCTCCTTGGAGGCCTTCTCCAGCACCGGCTTCGGCGCCGAGTCGACGAGGTCCTTCGCCTCCTTCAGCCCGAGACTGGTGAGCTCGCGCACCACCTTGATGACCTGGATCTTCTTGTCGCCGGCGGCGGCGAGGACCACGTCGAACTCGTCCTGCTCCTCGGGGGCCGCCGCCTCTGCCCCGGCAGGGGCCCCGGCGACCGGCGCGGCGGCCAGCGCGACCGGCGCGGCGGCGGAGACGCCGAACTCCTCCTCGAAGGCCTTGAGGAACTCGTTCAACTCCAGCACGGTCATGTTCTTGAAGACGTCGAGGAGTTCCTGGGTGGACATCTGGGCCATGGTGCTCCCTCCGGGTGTCGGGGTCGGGGGCCGGCCTCAGCCGGCCTCGGTCGGGGGTGGATCGGCGGCGGGGGCCTCCCCAGGGAGGGGTTCGGCCTCGCCGTCGGCGGCGGGTGCCCCGGCGGCCTCGCCGGTGGGCGGCGGGGCGGGCTCGTCGGCGGTCACCTCGGGCGGGGCGCCCCCCCGCTGGTCCACGAGTGCGGCCAGGGCGGTCGCGAAGCCGCGCGTGAAGCTCTGGAAGAGGCCCGCCGCCCGTTGGAGGGGGGCCTGGAAGCCCCCGGCCAGCCGGGCGAGGAGCTCCTCCCGGGGCGGGACGTCGGCCAGGGCGTCGACCTCGGCGGGCCGCAGAAGCCGCGGGCCGAGGACACCGCCCTTGATCACCAGACCGGGGTTGGCGCGGGCGTAGCCGCGCAGGGCCTTTGCGGCACCGACGGCATCGCCCCGCACGAAGGCGATCGCGGTGGGGCCGATCAGCAGGTCGAGGAGCTCGGGGCGCTGCGCCGCCTCGGCCGCCCGCCGGGCGAGGGTGTTCTTGAACACCTTGAACTCGGTGCCGGTCGGCCGCAGCTGGGCCCGCAGCTCGGCGAGCTCGGCGACGCGCAGCCCCCGGTACTCGAGCAGGACCACGGCGTCGGCGCCGGCCAGCTTCTCACCGATCTCGGCCACCGCGGCGACCTTCTCGGGCCGGGGCGGTCGGCCCGAGGTGGTGGGCGACGACCCGCCCGGCGCGCCGGTCGCCGGCGGCACATCGATCTCCTCGGCGGCGGCCGTCGTGTCGGGGCCCATACGGCTCCTCCCTGTCGGTCCCCTCTCGGCCGGTCGGTCGACCCGGCCGGTTGCGTCCCGGCGGCCCGCAGGGACGGCGGCCCGCCGCTGCGGCCCGGATCGGGTCGTGCGGGACGGGGACGCCTCGTCCGGCCGGGCCTCAGGCCCGATTACCGCCAGGGGCGACCGGAGGTCTGCGGCGCAGGGATCGGTGGTGCTGCCGTGGTGACGGCGGGCGGCAGTGTAGTCGCCCGGGATGCTCAGGCGCCCACCGGGGCCGCCGGCCGCTCGCCGGCTCGTTCGAGCAGGTCGCGGGTGCGGCTCGGGTCGACCTTGACCCCCGGGCCCATGGTCGAGGCGACGGTGACGCCCCGCAGGTACCGGCCCTTGGCGGCCGCCGGCTTGGCCCGCAGCAGCTCCTCGAGCACCGCCTGGTAGTTCTCCAGCAGGGCCTCGGTCGGGAAGCTCACCTTGCCGATCGGGACGTGGACGTTCCCGTAGCGGTCGGTCCGGTATTCCACCCGACCGGCCTTGAACTCGGCGACGGCCCGCCCGACGTCGGTGGTCACCGTCCCCGTCTTGGGGTTCGGCATCAGGCCGCGGGGCCCGAGGATGCGACCGAGCCGACCGACCTGCCCCATGAGGTCGGGCGTGGCGATCGCCACGTCGAAGTCGAGGAAGCCCTCCTCGACCCGCTTCACGAGGTCGTCCGCCCCCACGACGTCGGCACCGGCCTGCTCGGCCTCCCGGGCGGCGTCCCCGGCGGCGAACACCGCCACCCGGACCGACTTACCCGTGCCCCGCGGCAGCGAGACCGTGCCTCGGATCGCCTGGTCGGCCTTCCGCGGATCGACCCCGAGGCGGAATGCGGCCTCGACGGTCTCGTCGAAGCGGGCCGGCGCCAGGGTTCGAACCAGCTCGAGGGCCTCGACCGGCTCGTGGAGGCGCCGGCGGTCGTAGCGCCGGGCGGCGTCCGTGTAGCGCTTGCCGTGTCTGGTCATCGCCTCACCCGTCGGTCAGGGAACGATCTCGAGACCCATGGACCGGGCCGTGCCCTCGACCTGGGCGACGGCGCCGTCGAGGTCGACGGCGTTCAGGTCCGGCATCTTCACCTGGGCGATCTCGCGGATCTGGTCGGCGGTGACCCGACCGACCTTCTCCCGGGGCGGCGCCGCCGCGCCCTTGGCAACCCCGGCGGCCTGGCGGAGCAGGAAGGCGGTCGGAGGGGTCTTGGTGACGAACGTGAAGCTGCGGTCCTCGAAGATCGAGATCTCCACCGGGACGATCTGACCGCGCTGGTTCTCGGTGGCCGCGTTGTAGGCCTTGCAGAAGTCCATGATGTTCACGCCGTGGGGGCCCAGCGCCGTTCCCACGGGCGGCGCGGGCGTCGCCTGTCCCGCCTGGATCTGGATCTTCACGATCGCCTTCAGCTTCTTCTTCGCCATCGTTCCCTCTGCGTCGCCGGGCCACCGGGCCGCCTACAGCTTCGACACCTGACCGAACTCGAGCTCGACCGGGGTCTCCCGGCCGAAGATGTTCACGAGGACCTTCAGCCGGGAGCGGTCGACGTCGATCTCGGCGATCGCCCCGTGGAAGTCGGCGAAGGGGCCCGAGACGACCCGCACCTGCTCGCCTTCCTCGAACTCCAGGCGCGGCCGCGCCTTGCGCTCGGGCGCACCCGCCCGCTCGGCCACCCCCAGAGTCTCTTCGACCTCCCGGCGCGAGAGCGGTGTCGGCTTCGCCCCGCTGCCCACGAATCCCGTCACCCCGGGGGTGTTGCGCACGACGTACCAGGACTCGTCGTCGAGGTGCATCCGCACGAGCAGGTACCCCGGCCACTTCTTCTTCTGCACCACGACCTTGCGGCCGCCCCGGAAGTCGAGGACGTCCTCCATGGGGATGACCACCTCGTGGATCCGGTCCTCCACGTTCATCGAGCGCACCCGGCTGGCGAGGTTCTGCTTCACCTTGTTCTCGTAGCCGGCGTAGGTGTGCACCACGTACCAGCGGCCGGGACGGTCGTAGGGGCTCGGCTCGGGCTCCTCCTCGTCGGCGCCTTCCTCACGGTCCTCGCCGTAGACCTCGCCGGCGTCGATCACCGTGTCGGGATCGAGGGTCACTTCCTCGACCACGTCCCCCCGCGACCCCACCTCCGGCGCCACCGGCCCCGGGTCGACCGGTTCGGGCGTGACGGGCGGTGCTGACATCTCGGACATCTCGTCGTTCTCGCTCAGTCGGACCGGATCACTCGTACAGGAACAGCACGACCTTGGCCGACGCGTAGTCGAACCCGAAGATGAGGGCGGTCATCACCACCACGGCGATGAGCACCACGATCGTGGAGTTCACGACCTCGGGCTTGGTGGGCCAGGCGACCTTGCGCAGCTCGGCACGCACCTCGGAGAGGAACTGTCCCGGGGAGGTGCGCTCCTTCGCCGGCACCGCCGCCGCGGGACGCCGTTCCGGGGCCCGGGGACGGTCGGCACCCTGGCGCTGCAGCATC